>JAEUIG010000325.1 GCA_016795125.1 Planctomycetaceae bacterium
TTCGAGACGCACCGGAAGACTGTGCAGAATCTGCTGCTGCAGATGAACAGCGCGCAGGCGGCCGCGACTCAGGACGGCGAGCGTCGCGCCCAGCAGGTACTGCAGCGGATCGGCGCGAAGGTGCGAGCGGCGCGGGCGAAACGCGGCTGACGTGCCATTGCTGGACCTACGTCCGTCGTGCCCGTCCGATACAGTGTCACGGTCCTGTTACTGCAGAGAGCGAAGCGACTTCCAACAACGCTTCAGCCGTCGCTCTCGGGTGTCCGTGGGCCGCCATCGCGTACGCCCCCACCAGCAGGTACTCCGCGCCGGCGGCGTTCAATGCAGACAACATGTCGAGGAAGTCGGGATTCACCCACCGGTTCTCCCTTGATGGCCCAGCAGTCTCGCGTCAATTCCCATACCATGTTGATGCAGGCTTCCGGCCCGAGATAGCTCAGGTCATCGTCTCCCGTCTCTTCGTGGAGCGGCAGTTTGCGGACCGGCCAATGCTCGCGTGACATGGCCGCGTTCTACCAGAGAACCAGACCGTCCGTCAGAGCGCTTCCCCCGCCCGCTTCCGCCCCTCCTCCAATCGAAAATCCAAAATCCAAAATCCAAAATCGAAAATCCCGTCCCCCCTGCTAGAATGCCGCCGGCGCCCCGCCGTCCCGCATGCTGCCTCCGTGATTCGGACCGTCCCGCCTCCGGCTGGCCGGTCGCCCGCCCATGACGACCACCCTCGACGGTCCGGCCGATCCTGACCGCTCCATCTACGACCGGCGCTTCTGGCTTGCCTACACCGCCAACCTGCTGCTTGTCGTTGGCAACTCGCTCACCTTCCGCTTCGCGGAGTTTGTGCAGTTCCTCGACGGGGGCGAGGCGGTCACGGGGCAGATCGTCCGCGCGGGCCTGCTCGGCTCGCTGGTCGTGCGGCTGGTGCTCGGGCAGGCCATTGACGGAGCCGGAGTCCGACGCGTCTGGATCCTGAGCACGCTGTGCTTCATCGGGGGCTGTGCGCTGTTTATCAGGATCGACGAACTCGGTCCGCTGATCTACGTCGCCCGTGTCCTGTTCATGGCGGGCATGTCGAGCATGTTCGCCTGCTCGATTTACCACGCGCAGAGCCAGGTGCCGGCGCACCGGCGGACCGAAGTCATCGGCAGCCTGGGGACCAGCGGATTCATCGGCATGATCGCCGGCACCCAGCTGGGGGACCTGCTGTTCTACAACATGGCCGATCGCGGCCGGCTGTTCGTGACGCTGTTCTGCATCACGGTGGGCGTGGGGATCGGCTACCTGGCGTTGATCACGCAGGTGACCCGCGGCGAGCGGGAGCGACCGCCGGCGATCGGGCCCGGCATCCACCGGCTGGTGCTGCGATACTGGCCGGGACCGGTCGTGCTGGTCGCGCTCACGATGGGCGCCGGGTTCACCGTGACCACCGTCTTTCTGACTCGCTTTGCGACGGCCAACGGCCTGCACGGCATCGGCACGTTCTTCGTCGGCTATGCCATGACGGCGTTCGTATTCCGCTGGGTCAGCCGGTCATGGAGCGTGGCGATCGGACGCCACCGCGTCATTCTGCTGGGACTGACCGGTCACGTCATCGGCTACCTGCTGCTGATCCCCGTGGATCAGTCGTGGGAGTTCATCCTGCCGTCGGTGCTGCACGGCTTCGGCCATGCGCTGCTGTTTCCCTGCGTGGTGTCGCTGGGAGCCGGCGCGTTTCCGTCGGAGTATCGCGGCACCGGCACGTCGATCATCCTGGCGTTTGTTGATCTGGGGACGATGCTCTCCGCACCCTTGCTCGGCTCGATCATCGAGGAGTCGGGGTTCACGCGGATGTACGTCCTGATGACGTGCATCACGCTGGCGACCGGAGTCGTCTATGGATTGCTGAGATTCCGTGTCCGGGACGCCGACGGAATACCGCCGGACGAGCTGGACTCAGAACTCGACGAACTGACGGCGGCGTCCGGGCCGGAGCCGGCGCTGGTGCCGCTGTCTTCGGATGAGAACATCGCGGCGAACCCCGCGGGCGAGCAGGTCACTTCCCGCCGGGCTTGATCTTGCCCGACTGCAGGTCCTTGACCACCTCGGCGAGCACCGCCGGGTCCTGCGTTTCGAGGACGTGCGCGATGCGCGTCGCCGGCACCTTGAGCCGGGTCATGGTGTCCTCCACGGACTTCCACAGTTTCTGCTTCTGTTTCTCACCGTTCGCCAAATACAGATTCGTCACCAGTTCGCTCAAGCGCGTCTCGTCGATCTGGTCGCGGTTGTCGTAGTACCGGGAGATGACTTTCTTCTGATACTTCGTATAGTCGCGTTCGGCCATGCCATTCGCTCGCTGAATTCTGAGAGCCGCTGTCTGAGTTCGCGCAGTTTATTGAAGATCGGATGATGAGCGGAACGCAGATGACGCAGATTCCAGGGATTCGCGCAAGTCATATTCCGCCTCTGACTTCCGGCTTCTAACTTCCGACCTCCGCTACTGGGACCGCCCACATGACGGCTGCTGCCGATCGGTACTCTGACCTCGTCGCCACTTTGCGCGAGAACGCGCTGTTTGCGTCGTGCGGGAATCTGCTCAACTGGGACGAGCAGACGTACATGCCGCACAAGGGCGCAGCACATCGCGCCGAGCAGCTCGCTCTGCTGGCCGGATTGTCTCATGAACGCGCCACCGATCCCCGACTGGGGGAGGTGCTGGCGGCACTGGAAGCCACGGGGGCCGGAAGGGCCGACGATGAGTCGGCGCAGGGCTCCGTGGTGCGCGAAGCGCGCCGCGCGTACGACCGCGCCGTCAAGCTGCCGCGGCGGCTTGTCGAGGAGATGTCGCGCACCGCGACGCTGTCGCAGCAGGCCTGGATCGAAGCCCGGAAAAAGCAGGATTTCCCGGCCTTCCGGCCGTGGCTGGAGAAAGTCGTCGCGCTGAAGCGCGAAGAAGCCGCCGCCGTCGCTCCGTCCGGGGGAGTGCTCTACGACGCCCTGCTGGATGAGTACGAACCCGGGGCATCCGCCGCCGAGATCGCCGAGGTCTTTGCCGGCCTGCGCCGGGAACTCGTGCCGCTGGTCTCCGCGATTCGCGACAGCGGCCGCAGTCCGGACGCGTCGCTGCTGACTCGCAATTATCCGGTGGCAGCGCAGCGGAAGTTCTGTGTCGCTGCGGCAGAAGCAATCGGGTTCGATTTCGAGTCCGGCCGGCTGGATGAAGCGGCGCATCCGTTCTGCAACGGCATTGGACCGGGGGACTGCCGCATGACGACGCGCTACGACGCGGCGCACTTCCCTGGTGCGTTCTTCGGCACGCTGCATGAGGCCGGTCACGGCATCTACGAGCAGGGGCTGGACGCCGCGGGTTTCGGAACGGCGCCCGGCACGTACTGCTCGCTGGGCATTCACGAATCGCAATCCCGGCTGTGGGAGAATTTCGTCGGCCGCAGCCAGGCCTTCTGGACGCATTTCTATCCGCAGGCGCAGGTGGCGTTTCCCGAAGCGTTGACGGGGGTGCCGCTGGCCGGGTTCCACGCGGCGATCAACGATGTGCGGCCGTCGTGGATTCGCGTCGAGTCGGACGAGGTGACTTACAACCTGCACATCATGCTGCGGTTCGAGCTGGAGCAGGCACTGATCTCCGGCGACCTCGCGCCGGCCGAATTGCCTGGAGCGTGGAACGGGGCGTTCCAGCGGGATTTTGGAATGACGCCCGCGAACGACGCGCTCGGGTGCCTGCAGGACATCCACTGGAGCATGGGGCTGCTCGGTTATTTCCCGACGTACACGCTGGGCAACCTCTGCGCTGCGCAGCTGTTCGAATCCGCCGATCGCGAGCTGGGAGGCTTGAGCGAGCAGTTCAGCCGCGGTGAGTTTCGTCCGCTGAAGGCGTGGTTGAACGAGACGATTCACCGCCGCGGGCGGCAGTACTCGCCGTCGCGATTGATCGAGTTGGTCACGTCGCGGCCGTTGTCGGCGGAGGCGCTGTTGCGGCACCTGCGGAATCGCTTTGCGCCGCTGTATGGGCTGGCGCAGTCGTGAGGATGCGAAGCCGCAAGCGTGGATGAAAGGTGCAATAAAAGGCGCCGCAGCGCGATGCTGCGGCGCTTTTGCAATGCAGCGTTTCGCTTCGTTAGAACTCGCCGATGACTTCGCCGCCGGCACGGGTTCCGAGCCGTCTCCACGTGCCCAGGTCAATGTTCTCTGAAACCGCGCGGGCCGAACCGTCCATCAGCAGCGTGTGGACGATGCCGACGTGGTGGCTGCGCGAGGTGATGGCCGCATACGTGACCCCGATGGGTCCACCCATGCCGCTGCACGTCCCAGTGCCCTGTGCTTCGCGGCGGCTGGACACCGAGATGTCGTAGACCGTCCCGTCAACGGTGTGCCGGACGCGCGTGTTGGGAGCAAACGTCGTCGTGAATCCAGTGTGGATGGAGTTTCCGGACACCCACTCGGTATGTCCGTTGGCGTTGCTCCAGGTGGAATCCGCGGCGGTGGGGAGGGTGGCCAGCAGGTCCGCCACCGTGGGCGGCGTCGTCGGAATGACGCAACTGTCGTGGAAGCGCGGCGTGAAGCATTTCACTTCCGACAGTCCCAGCGTATTGCTCATGCCGTCGGTGAAATCCCGATCGCGAATCGACTTGCTGTAGGCGAACGCCGCTCCGCCGTCGAATCCCGTATTCAGGTTCTGGACTTCGTAGGTGCCGCGGCTGACGGCGTAGCTGAGCGGATAGTGTTCGGCGACGCCGGCGGCGGTCAGGCGGGTCCTGTCGTTGGGATCAGACGGGCAGAGCAGGACGGGAATCCGCGTGATTTTCACGTGGAACGGGGACACGTTGCGGGCATGCCCGTAACCCACGTTGAAGTCGATTTGGTTGTAGAGAGTGCCTCCCTCGAGGAACGGCAGGACGAACGCCTGCGCCGACCAGGTCTGCGTGCCGGTCGCATTGCCGACACCGTTTGGCGGGAAGGCACTGTGAGTGTCGAGGTAGTTGTGGAATGCGAGGCCAAGCTGTTTGAGATTGTTGCGGCACTGTGTGCGTCGCGCGGCTTCGCGCGCCTGCTGTACGGCGGGCAGCAGCAGTGCGATCAGGATTGCAATGATGGCGATGACGACCAGCAGTTCGATCAACGTGAATCCGGCGTTGGAGGGCTTACGCATGACGAGTCCCGAGTAGTGACGACAGGGGTGCAAGTGGTGAGTGACGTCTTGCTGGCGGGGCGCAGCGATTCGGCGTTACTACGTGCCGCAGTCGCACCCTGAAGCTGGCGCAGGCAGTTGACACTGAGTCTCAGTTGCAGTAAGTTAACCAGCGTCCGCTGCTCACGCAACCGACTTCCTCGGTTTTCCGGACCGCGCGGTTGGATCTCCCCAAATTCCAGCGGGGACGCATCCGTCACCTATTCGCATCCGTCCGGGAGAGCACCGTGAGCGAGTTTCGCACCTCAGACACCGCGGCGATTCCGGCTGCGAATCCCGCCGCAATGGCGCTCTTGCAGAGGGTCGTTCGCTCGGAAGACATTCTGCAGGGTGCGCGCGAAGTCCTCATTCAGCACGGGGCCGAGACCTATCGGCTGCGGCTCACCAAGGCCGGCAAACTGATTCTGAACAAGTAGGGCTCGGTCGCCCCGACTTTCAGAAGTGCGCCGCTGGATTTGCCAGCGTAAAGCGTGTCTGCCGTCCGGGGCGCGGGCGATGCCACCAGCGCGCAACCCGCAATCGCTGTTGCGACAGACCAGTCGCGTCGGAATCAGCCCGTGTACGCGGCGCGCAGGCTGTGCAGCAGCGCCTGCTCGAGATCGAGATCGCGACCGACGGGAATCCACCGTGAAGGCTTGCTCTGCCCGACCACCGGATTCAGGTCGCGCTTCAGCGGCGTGCTCTCGGAGAACGTCGCCGCGCCTGCAGAATTGGCTGCAATTCCCGGCAAATCCTCGCGTTCCTTGAACGCCTCGACCGACACCGCATAGCGGCTGCCGCCGTCGCTCGGCAGCAGCGTGATGCGGATCCGACGGCGGACCGACTGCAGCGTGCTTTCGAGCCGGTTGTACGGCCCGACCGAGTCGTGATGCCACGGCTCCAGGCAGCCCGAGCCGACCTTGTACTCGGTTTCGATCACCCGCGCCAGCCGGTCTTCGCGCACGATCTGGAACTGGTAGTCGTGCAGGACGTCGACCGTTCGCTCCCACAGGACATCGTCGTTGCCCGCCCAGACGCCCAGTGGATTCGCCGCCGGTACGGTCGACTGCCACGGCGCGCCGGGCATCTGACAGCCGGCCGCGAACAGGCACACGACAAGCGTAAGGGAGATTCGCGACACGGCGTCGGCGAGGTGGAAGGGGAACACAGAAGGGGGCAGAATCCTGTCAGGAAACGCGATTTGACACAAGATGAATCCCGACAGCCGGTTGCTGTCGAGTTGGCCCTGGGGCGTACATCCGGCGGCGCGCGAAGCCCTCTTGAGGCGTGGCCGGATTGGGACGTATAGTCCGCCCCCCAAAGCACTTTCGGAAGTCCGCCATGAGTCTGTCACAGGTCGATCCCCCGTTTCAGGCCGTGGTTCCCGGTCCGGCTGTCCCGGCTGCGGGACTGGACGAGCCGATGATTCCGGTGGACGACGACTGGTCCCTGGCGGACCTCGAAGACGCCTACCAGCGCGCACTCGAATCGGCGGATGCCGTCGCCGAGCAGGTCGAACTCGAAGCTCCCGCTCCGGAGTTACAAACCATTGCGGCGCCCACCGCGCAATCGTCCGTCAACCGGGTGGCGACATCGGTGGAGGCATTCACCGTCGCGGAGACCATTCAACCCGAACAGATTCTCGAAGCCTTGCTGTTCGTGGGGGGCGACGGCTTAACCGGGCGGCGACTGGCCGACCTCCTGGGAGGCGACCGCATGCATGGCGTGGTCGACGACGCCATCACGCACATCAACGCGCGCTACTTCGAGCAGTGCCGCCCTTACCAGATTCTGCTGGGTGAAGGGGGCTACCGGCTGTCCCTGCGCCCCGAACTTGAGTCCGTTCGCAGCCGTGTCTACGGCATGGGGCCGCGCGATGTCCGACTTTCACAGGACGCCCTCGAAGTGCTGGCGCTCATTGCGTACAAGCAGCCGATTCTCCGGGAGGACATCGAAGCCACAGGCAAGCCGAACGTGGCGGCCCTCGTCCGGCAGTTGCTGCGACTCGAACTGATCTCCCTGGAACGGGGCACGGGCGGCAAGGACGACATCCGCTACCGGACGACGTCAAGGTTTCTGCAGCTCTTCGCCCTCGACAGGCTGGAAGACCTCCCCCATCCGGAAGACCTGATGTTCCGGTAAGTGGTCGTCGGTTGTCGGTCAAGCAAGAGTCGATCAACCAACAACCCAGCGGTCTCTCGATTCAGCTCCGGAATCTCCTGCCTCACGGTTGCCGAATCTCGACGCTGTAGGCTCCCTCGTTGTCCGCGAGTTCGCTCCATGCGTCGTTGACCCGCAGGTAGAGCGTTCCTGAATCTGCAGGCGTGAGGGTGGCGGTACTGCCGACGTCGATCGTCTGCCACAGCGCACCTTCACCATTCGGCCCCGGTGGCGACTCCGACTGGATCGCGGCCACGAGCCGTCCCAGCGGACGACCGTCGATGTAGCGAATGCTGACTCCCTGAGACTGGCTGATCCACGGCCGTGGTTTGTTGGCGAGGCTGGTTTCCCCCTTCGCCGTCAGGGTGTGCGGCACTCCGGCATCGAGCCAGACGCCGGTCGCTTGCCATCCGGCGTCGGCGCGGACGGAGACATCGGCCGATCCTCCGGCGCTGAGCGGGGCGCCGCGCCGAAAATCAATCGCGGCCCGGGTGATGTCGAAGCCAAACTCCAGGTTGCGCACGAACAACTCCCATTCCACGGACAGTACGTCGAAGTCCGGTGCGAACAGTTCCCGGAATTGCCCGGAGAAGTCGCGATCGAGGATGTGTTCGCTGAGCGACCGGAACCGTGACTGGTAGCGCGGATGCGCGTTGAGAAACGTGCAGAACGCCCAGCTCCAGGCGTACGGCTCGCGTCGGGATTTGACGAAGTCGTTGCCAATCAGGGCGAGCACGCCGTCGGCGCTGCGGAACCGGCCGGCGTCGATTTCTTCGTGCAGCATCTCGATGCGTCCGAATCCGACAAAATGTACCGGATCGTCCGGCATCACGCCGAAGCGGGCGTGCCCATCGGCGTCAAACCGATGCGTGCCGATGTATTCCGCCATGCCCTCCATGTACCAGGCGGGCGGGCGCGGTCCGTGCAGAACCGTCATGTAGCAGTGCGTGCCTTCATGCACCACGACGTGGCGGATGAAGTAGTCGTAGTCCTGATTGCGGATCCAGAACTCGGCGCCGCGGTAGATGCCATGCACCAGCAGATCGTCGGTTTGCGGGGAGAGCATTCCCGCCTGCCGAAACGGCTCCTCCTCGGACATGATGTAGCCGGTCATCTGGAACGGGCGCCCGGCGCGGTCCGGAGGGAGCGGGCCGAAGTAGCTTTCCAGCGCCGAGTAGGCCTGGTCCATCAGTGGCGGCAGCGTGCGGGCGATGTCCGGATCGATATCGGTGTACAGCAGCAGGTGCGGTGATTCGTAGCGATGAATGCCGAGCTCGGCGGCGGTGGCATCGTCGTGCCGGGGACGCGCATCGTCGGGGCGGAACACGCGTTCCGGCTCGGTCGGCGGCGCGACAGCGACCTCGGGCGTCGGTTCATCAACTTCCGGAGACTCGGCGACGATCAATGTCGCCGGCGGGGTATTGGCAGCGTCCGATGGCGCGCCGGCGGAAAGACTTCCCGTCAGCGTATGAGCGCTTACGCCGACAGGTGGCGGCGCATGGTCACACCCGCCATGCAGACACGTCCACAGGAGCGCGACGGCCACGAGAGGCTGACGCCGTTGACCGTTTCTCCTCAGCGCGTCGTCTGCCAGCGCGACTCCACGCATCACAGCGGCTCCGACGAGAATGCGCGCACGGGAGGGCGAGGCTCCTGCCGGGCCGCATTCAACATGGGACGTCGACGGTCGCCTGGCTCGGCGGGAGCCTCGCCCTCCCGACATGCCTGGCCGAACCGGAAGTGGTACTAATCCAGCGTCTCTGCGAGGGCCTTGTCCGTCTGCTGGCGACGGTAGTCCTTCAGTTTTTGCCGCAGTTCGGGGCGGCTGTTCGCCATGATGGCCACCGCCAGGAGTGCGGCATTCACGGCGCCGGCCTTGCCGATGGCCAGCGTGCCGACCGGAATTCCGCGCGGCATCTGGGCGGTCGCCAGCAGCGAGTCGAGCCCGTCGAGCGACCAGCCCACCATCGGCACCCCAAGGACTGGCAGCACGGTGTGTGCGGCCATGACGCCGGCCAGGTGGGCGGCGCCGCCGGCGGCGGCAACCACGACTTCGATTCCCCGCGATTCGGCTTCCGTCGCGAACGCGGTCGCAGCGGCCGGCGTGCGGTGCGCCGACAGCACGCGGCAATCGCTCGCAATGCCGAACTCGCGGAGCGTGTCGCGGCACGCTCTCATCGTCTCCCAGTCCGACTTGCTGCCCATCACGATGCCGACCAGCGGCGCCCCTGCAGTGCTCATGTGCTCTCACGCGCTCCGTTAAACTGGTGAATTGTTTTGCGTCGCCAGTTTAGCGGAACGGAATGGGGCTGTCGAAAGCGGAGCGACCGCTTGAGTCGGAGCACTGATTCGGGGGCTGACGCCCCTCCCGCTCGCCGCTAAATGGCGACCGGCTCCGGACAGAACCGGGCGAGAGTCGCGGTCAGGGCGTCGCGTTCCAGGGGCTTCACCAGGAAGCCGTCCATGCCGGCGTCGAGGCAGCGCTCGCGGTCTTCGTCGAGTGAGTTCGCCGTGAGGGCGATAATCGGCATCCGGCCGCCGGTGACGGACTCGAGTTCACGGATCGTCTGGGTGGCGGCATAGCCGTCCATCCGCGGCATGCTGACGTCCATGAGGATGACGTCGAAGTCCCGCGTCATGAACAGTTGCACGGCCTCATCACCGTCGCCGGCCAGCACCACGCTGTATCCCGCCTGCGTGAGTACGATCTGGGCCAGTCGCTGATTAATGAAGTTGTCGTCGGCGACGAGGATGCGCAGCTGGGGACTGCCGGCGACCGGGATTGTTCCCGCTTCGACGGCAGGTGAGGGGGTCGGACTGTCCGGCAGCTCCGCCGCGCACTCGGCGATGTGGATCGGGGCTGCGGCAACTCCTGCATCCGGCGGAATCTCGGCAGGCGTCTCGGCGGCCTGGAAGCAGGCGGTAAAGTGAAAGCTGCTGCCCACACCTTCCGTGCTCGCAACCCAGATCCGGCCGTTCATCAACTCGACAATCTGCCGGGAGATGGACAGTCCCAGGCCCGTGCCGCCGTGAGTGCGTGTTGTCGAAGTGTCCGCCTGCATGAACGCTTCGAAGATCGCGTCGAGCTTGGCCTGCGGGATGCCGACTCCCGTGTCGCGCACTTCGAAGTGCAGTTCGGACGCATTCAACCGCAGCGCCACCGGTCGCACCGTCAGTACGACCTGTCCCCGGTCGGTGAACTTGACCGCGTTGGACAGCAGATTGATCAGCACCTGCCGCAGTCGAAAGGGGTCTCCGCAGAGCTGCCGCGGGACGCGCTCGGTCATGCTGGTGGAGATCGTCAGCCCCTTCGCACGCGCTTGCGGCGCGACGATGCGGATCGCCTCTTCGAGGCAATCCGCCAGGACGAAGTCCGACTGGTCGAGAATCAGCCGCCCGGCCTCGGTTTTCGAGAAATCAAGGATGTCATCGACAATCCGCAGCAGCGAACCGGCGGAGGTTCGCACGACCTGCAGATAGTCCCGCTGCAGCGGCGCCAGTTCGGTCTGCAGCGTGAGGTCCGTCATGCCGATGATGCCGTTCATGGGGGTGCGGATTTCGTGGCTCATGTTGGCGAGGAAGGCGCTCTTGGCGCGCGTGGCCGCTTCGGCCTCGTGCCGGGCTTCCACCAGCATGGCCTGTGCGGCGCGTTCGCTGTGATCGAAGATCCATGTCACGACGGCGATGCAAATGACGATGCCCATGTCGCCGAACAATCCGACGAGTTGCAGAGTCTGGGGCGTGAGTTCCGACGGCAGGGAACCGAACCGCGATCGCAACAGGTAGAACACCGCTCCCCAGGCCAGCGTGATGACGGTCCAGACCAACCCGCACGACCGCCCGCCCAGGAGAATGGCGAGCAATGGCACAACCGGCATCCACCGGAACGCGGGCGCTTCGATCCCGCCGGTGGCGGCGGACAAGGCGACGACCGTGGTCGTAACCAGTCCCGTGACGGCGTGGGCGGCGGCGACGACCGATCCACCGTGGTGCAGCCACCGGAGAATCAGCAGGAGCACCGCGCCGGCGACGAACAACGTGATGGCGGACACGGGAGCGCCGACGAGCACGTAGACGACGGCGAACAGCGGCGCCCAGGGAAGCATCGCCAGCGACAACATGACCGTCCGCGCCGCCTGCCGTCCCTGCAGGTCGTTCCCATGCAGGTGGGGAGGCAGAAACCATTGACGGCAGAGTTCGGTCGCACGCATGGCTGGACACGGAGTCCGTCGGCCGCAGTCGCCGGCGGCCATTGCCCGGGATCGGGTCGGTCGTCAACGAACCACGCCTCGAGAATATGGGGCGAAAACAGCACAACGGGGCCGCCGGCCTCGGGAATCCCCCGGTTCGCGGACTGTCGGAGTTGTTGAGTTTTCCACGCACTCCGATTGTAAGGGGCGAACGCATCGGATTCCGGATGCCGGCGAGAGTCGCTCAGGTCCCGAGCCGTGATGCCGCTATCATGGAAGGACCGCCGAGTCCCGTATCCAAGACGATGGATCGCCCCATGCACTGCAAAGTTCGACGCCGTTTACGATCCCCCGTATTGCGACAGTGGTCTCTGGCCGCTGCGGTGGCCTGCTGCAGCCTGGGGGGCACTGGTTTCGCTGAGATTCCGGTCGCGACGAGTCTCACGGCGAGAGATTCGCTCGACGCGACGTCGGACCCGCTGCCGGATGCGCAGGCCTGTCTCGATCGCCTGACCTGGATGCCGCAGGAGTTCGCCGTGCAGATTGCGCCCGAGTCGGATCAGGATTACGACGCGCTGGTTTCGTTTCCGTCGCCGGCCGCGAGCGGGGATGCCGTCAATGACCGGGTAACGATGGAGTGGTACCAGCCGCGTCCCCGGGAGGGCGAGGTTCCCGGGCCGCGTCCGGCGATGGTTGTGGTGCATGAATCCGGCTCGCAGATGGAGGCCGGGCGTGTATTCGCCCGTTCCTTCCGCGGGCGTGGACTGCAGGCCTTCCTGATTCACCTCCCGTACTACGGGGAGCGCCGCAAAGGGGGCGGCCGGCCTGAGAATGCGGACTTCACGATGCTGGTGCGGCAGGGGATCGGCGATGTCCGCCGCGCACGCGACGCCGTCGCCGTGCTGCCGGGCGTTGATCCCGCGCATGTCGGACTGCAGGGCACGAGCCTCGGCGGATTCGTCACCACGCTGGTGGGATCACTGGATCGCGGCTATCAGGACGTGTTCATCATGCTCGCGGGGGCGGACTTCTACGACATTCTGCAGACCGGCCAGAAGGACACCGCCAAGCTGCGCGACAAGTTCGCGCAGGCCGGCTACGAAGGGGAGCGGCTCCGAGAACTGCTCAGTCCGGTCGAGTCGCTGCGAATCGCGCATCGCCTCGACCCGGCGCATACCTGGATGTACAGCGCGCAGGACGATGAAGTCGTGCCGATCAAAAATGCCCGTCTGCTGGCGACCACGTCCCGGCTGGAGCGCAGCCACCAGCTGGAGTTTCCCGGCGGTCATTACTCCGTGGCGCTGTACTTTCCGTTCATCGTTGACCACGTCGCACAGCAGATGCTGCCGCGCGAAGACGCTGCTCCGTGAACCGATCCAGAGACCAGGCTCAGCGTGACCGGGGCAGGATCGCGCGGGGGGCAGGCCCCGGTGGATCACTGCTTCGCGTCGAGGTCCGCCAGTGTTTTTTCGATGAGGCGCGGAATGTAGGTCTGCATCCGTTCGTGGACGGCAACCGTTGTTGGCGGCAGGGCCGCGATGCGGTCGCGCAGTGGCGCGGCGCGGGCGTCGAGTTCGTCGAGGGCGATCAGCGCCGCCTGTGCGGCGTAGATTCCATGCTTCTCGGCGTCTGCGAAATCGATGAGCAGTTCGAGGCTGGCGTCCAGATCGCGATCATCGCCGAACTTGCCGAGCGCCTCGGCAGCGACGATCCGAGCGGTCGGGCCGGCCTGTCGTGAAAGCTCGCCGTCGAGCACGCTGCGCAGTTCGGCTTGGAACTTCTGCACGCCCGGCTCGCCGCGCGCCAGAGCGCCCGTCGCCGCCCAGTACAGGGCAATCTCCTCCAGCGGCAGGTAGGCTTCGGCGTCGTCGAAATAATTGCGCTCAGGGCTGGAGGGATCGGTCGCAAATACCGCGACAGAGTGCCACGCCTGCGCCGCATAGAAATCCTCCTGTCGCACGAGATCATACGCCGAACCGCCCGCGACGGCCGACCAGCGGACGCGCGGCTCCTCCGGGAGGAAGCCGACGTCCCGGATGGTCGCGATCTGTTCCACAAGCGCCGTGCGGAGTTCGTCGAGCTTTCCGGAGTGCGCCGAGGAACCGGCGAGATTCGCGACTTCGTCGGGGTC
>JAEUIG010000331.1 GCA_016795125.1 Planctomycetaceae bacterium
GGGGATAAACCTCGTGGCTTTCAAAAACGCTCTCCTGTTTTCCTTGCTTCCCGCTTTCCTGATCCTCTCGTCTGTGAACTGCGGCGGGATGCACGTGCAGGCTGCCGAGCCCGGAAAAGAACCGTCTGGTTCACGGCTCTATCTGGATGAGTTCCGGCCGAAGGCGCAGCTCAAGGTCGAGCGTGTGGCACCGGCGCGGGCGCGGTTTGCGTGCATCAATATGCACACTCATCCGGCGACGCTGAAGGATGACGAGATCCGAAATCTCGCCACGAACATGGACGCGGCCAACGTCGCGTTCAGCATCTGCCTCGACGGACAGGCCGGATTGCCGACTGCCGAACTGATCCAGCGATTGGAGGAACTGGCCCCGGACCGGTACGTCGTGTTTGCACGGATGGATGCGGTCGGCGGCGGAAACAAGGACGAACAGTCGACGTGGGCGATTCACGATCCGGATTTCGGCGAACGGATGGCGGACAAGCTGACCGAATCGGTGCGGCTGGGCGCAGTCGGCCTCAAGCTGCTCAAGGACCTCGGGCTGGTCTGGCGCGACCGTGAGGGCCGACTCATTCCGCCCGACGATCCCCGTTTTGATCCCGTCTGGGAGCGCGCGGGGGAACTCGGCATCCCCGTCCTCTGGCACTGCGCCGACCCGCTGGCATTCTTCCAGCAGACGGACGCCGCCAACGAACGTTGGGAAGAACTGTTCCGCCGGCCCGAATGGAGCTTTTACGGTCAAGACTTTCCGACGCATCAGGCTCTGATCGACGCGCAGCTGCGGGTGATCGCCCGGCACCCGGAGACAACATTCATCTGCGCGCACATGGGGAACCTGCCGGAGGACCTGTCACAGCTGGGCCGTCACCTGTCGACGTATCCCAACATGCACGTCGAAACCTCGGCGCGGATCGCGGAACTCGGGCGGCAACCGTACACCGCGCGGCGGTTCTTCGTGCAGTACGCCGACCGGATCATGTTCGGAACCGACGGCCCGGGAACGCCGGACAAGCTCAATCCGCAGTTTGCCTTTCTCGAGACGTGGGACGAGTATTTCCCGTACGTGGATGATGCGACTCGCTTTCCCCCGCAGGGCTTCTGGAACATCTACGGCATCGGCCTGCCGGATGACGTGCTGCGAAAGGTGTATTTTCAAAATGCACTGCGGCTGATTCCCGGAGCGCAGGCCAAGTACGAACGCCGCGCAGCAACGCTCAAGACCCGGAAATAGAACTCCGCAGGTCAGGCTATCTCAGTTTGTCAGGCATAGGCGCTGGCAACTTAAGGCAGTGCCGGGATCATGAGGACCTGATCCGCTGACCCCGCAAGGGGTCGTATCCTGTGGCCGGTGGCTGAGCGCAGCGACGCCACCGGGGACGCCGCGCCCAAGAATGATTTCATCCCGAAGGGATGACAGCAGTCGCTCGTTTGGCTGGCTTCCCTCCGGGATGCAACGCTCAACAAGATACGTTTCCCGGCGGTGTCGCTGCGCTCAACCGCCGGCTATTGGATTTGACCCACTATCGGGGTCAGCAAGTTAAGGCGATTGCTGACTCACAGTCAGGTGTCCGCCAGCACCCGATCAATGACGGTGGACGCAGTCCAGCGAACTACTCGCGAAACGGCTGCTGGGCCTGGTAGAGCGCGAGGCGTTGCTGGATGGGGCCACGGGCGGCTTCCGGGGCGAGGGCCAGTGCGGCTTCGGCTTTTGCCGCGGCTGAGGCGAAGTCGCCGGTTTCGGCAAGTGCCGCGGCCAGTGTATCGAGGTAGTCGGCGTTGCGATCGCGCGTCAGCTCGCAGGCGCGCGTGGCCAGTTCGACCGCGCGCGTGCCGTTGCGGACCGAGTCGTCCGCCGAAGTTGCCAGCAGCCAGGCCAGGTCATTGCACGCTCCGTGTGCCGCCGCATCAAGTTCAATGGCTTTCTCATAGTCGCTGATGGCCAGCGGGAGATCGCCGAGCCGCTTGTGGATGTAACCGCGGTTCGCGTAAGCCGCGGCGTAGCCTTCGTACAGTTCGATCGCCTGCGTGTAATCGACGAGGGCCTGCTGGTCATCCCCTTTCATGCGCCAGGTAACGCCGCGGTTGTTGAACGCTTCCGCGAAACTGGGGCTGATACGCAGGGCCTCGTCGGAGTCCGCCAGCGAGGCGTCGAACTGACCGAGCTCCGCCAGCGCGCCGGCGCGGTTGTCGTACGCGCGTGCGCTGTTGGGATCGAGCTGAATGGCGCCGGTGAAGTCCTCGACGGCCGCCTGCAGGTTTCCCAGCCGCTGTCGCGCGACGCCGCGGTTGATGTAGACGCCGGGGTCCTTCAGACCCTGGGTGATCGCGCGGGTGAAGTCGTCAATCGCTGCGTCGTACGCGCCGACCGACATCTGCGCGATTCCGCGATGATGGAAGGCTTGCGGCGCCGGCTCGCGCGCGATGATGCCGCTGAAATACTCCACGGCGCGTTCCAGCGCCACGACTTCTTCACGATTGAGCCAGCCGCCGTAACGGGGGATCAGCAGCCAGGGCCCGTTCTCCTCGGAATACCTCAGCACGCTGCCGGACGGAATCTTGCCAACGGACTCGTTTCCCGCGAACGCTTCGGCCTTGCTGGAGACCACGATGACGGTCCGGGATGCCGAAAGTAACGGCTCTGCCGGTTGGGGCGGGTCGTCCGCCTGCGTCGCTGCCGTCGCGATCAGCACGGCGACGCATGCCATCAAATCCCGCAGTTTCAAGGGTTTTCTCACATTAATCTCACGGAATGTGAACGAGCGTGGAAATTGCGATCGGCAGGCTTGAAAAGGGTCAACGCCAGCGTATCTTATGTAGCCGTGGCAGTCGGAACAGTGCATCTCTCTTGCGCTCTCTGCTCAAATTGACATTTGCCTACGGAAGATTGGGTCAGCCGCAGCGTCACCGCGAACACCGTCCAGACCAGAATTGGGGGAGGATTTTCAATGCAAAGACTGAAGTGGGTTATGTCGGCACTTGCTGTCGCCCTGACGGCGACGGCATCGTACGCCGGCGACTGTGGCGCCTGTCGCAGTGCTTGCGCACCAGCGCCGTGTAGTACCTGTTGTGCTCCGTGCCAGACGGCCTGCCCGGCCCCGTGCGTGCAGCAGGTGCAGCGGACCGTGCTCGTGCCGGAGATGGTCACCGAAACCCGGACCGTCACCGTCGTCGAGTATCAGCAGCAGCAGCAGGAACGTCAGGTTACGGTCTGCAAGCCGGTCTGGGAAGACGTCAGCCGCGAAGTGACGGTGATGGTCCCGCACCAGGAAGAGCGGACCGGTACTCGCACCGTGTGCAAGCCGGTGACCCGTGAAGAAACGCGGACCTACACCGTGATGGTCCCGCATCAGGAAGAGCGGACCGGCACCCGCACCGTGTGCAAGCCGGTGACGCGCGAAGAAACGCGGACCTACACTGTCATGGTCCCGCACCAGGAAGAGCGGACCGGCACTCGCACCGTGTGCGACACGGTCCAGGAGCAGGTTGAGCAGACCTACACCGTGATGGTCCCGCACGAAGAGCAGCGGACCGGAACGCGCACGATCTGCGAGACCGTCCAGGAGCAGGTCGAGCAGGCCTACACCGTGATGGTGCCGGCGACCGAAACGCGGACCGGAACCCGGACCGTCTACGATCAGGTCCAGGAACAGTGCAGCCGTACGGTTTGCGTCGATCGCGGCAGCTGGGTCTGCGAAACGGTTTGCGATCCGTGCAATCCGTGCTGCCCGCGGACCGTCCGCAAGTGGTGCCCGAACGTCGTCCAGGAGCAGGTCCCTTACACCGTCACGAAGTGCGTGCCGCGTGAGGAAAGCTTCGAGTACAACGTCACGGTCTGCCATCCGGAACAGCGCACGCAGACGATCACCGTCTGCAAGCAGGTGCCGCGTCAGGAAGAGTACACCTACACCGTGACGGTCTGTGCTCCCGAGCAGCGGACCAACATGGTCACCGTCTGCAAGCAGGTGCCGCGCGAAGAGCAGTACACCTACAACGTGACGGTCTGCAAGCCGGAAGAGCGGACCTGCACCGTGCAGGTGTGCGAGATGGTCCAGGAAGAAGAGACCTACACGTACTGCGAGACCGTCTGCAAGCCGGAAGAGCGGACCTGCACCGTGCAGGTGTGCGAGATGGTCCAGGAAGAAGTGCCGTACACGTACTGTGAGACCGTCTGCAAGCCGGAAACCCGCACGGTGACCGAGCGCGTCTGCAAGATGGTCCAGGAACAGCAGACCGTGACCTGCACCGTCTGCGTGCCGGTCGAAGTCCAGCGCGAAGTCAACGTCTGCGTCTGCCGGATGGTCGAGAAGACCGTCACCTGCGAAGTGGCGTGCGCTCCGGCCTGTGCGCCGGCGCCGGCCTGCCACTCGTGCGGCAAGCCGTCCTGCGATGACTGCGACGACTGAATGTTGCGGTTGACTGACTGAGCATTCGCGGCCCCGGGGACCTCCCCGGGGCCGCTTTGCGTTGG
>JAEUIG010000346.1 GCA_016795125.1 Planctomycetaceae bacterium
CGCGAGCACATCCGGCCGGTCCACCAGAGATGGCTCGAACAGCCGCACTTCCTCGCGTACCTGCCGATAGGTGGCAATCGGGTCGCTGCCATCGACCGGCACCGGCTCAACCAGGTGCACGAGGACGCGCGTCCGCTGCACGTGCTTGAGGAATTCGTGCCCGAGGCCGATGCCGGCGTGCGCGCCTTCGATCAGTCCGGGAATGTCGGCCATGACGAACTCGAAATTGTCGCCGACGCGGACGACGCCGAGATTCGGGTACTTGGTCGTGAAGGGATAGTCAGCGATTTCCGGCCGTGCGGCGGAGAGGCGGCTGAGCAGCGTGCTCTTGCCGGCATTGGGCATGCCGATGATGCCGACATCGGCGATCAGCTTGAGTTCCAGCAGGACCTCGCGGACTTCGCCGCGCTCGCCCGGTTCGGCGGTGCGGGGGGTCTGGTTGATGGACGTCGCGAACCGCTTGTTGCCGCGGCCTCCTTTGCCGCCGCGGGCAATCGTGAACTCGTCCCCGTCGGTCGCCAGGTCGTGCAACACTTCGTCGGTCTTAATGTCCTTCACCAGCGTGCCCGGGGGGACGAGGATGACGGAGTCGTCGCCGCTGGCGCCGGTCTTGAGCGAGCCCATGCCCTTCTCGCCATGCTGCGCCTTCCACTGCCGGTGGCCGACGATGTTGGTGAGGCTGCCGAGGTTCCGTTCGGCGCGGACGACGATGCTCCCGCCGTTCCCGCCGTCACCGCCGTTCGGCCCGCCACGCGGAACGTACTTCTCCCGGCGAAACGCAATACAGCCGTCGCCGCCGTTCCCGGCCTGGCAGTGGATCGTGACTTTATCGATGAACATTGTTGTAGGCGACTCGCTCCGCGAGTCGCGCGAGTGAGCGTTCTTTGTGAATTGATGGCCGGATGAGTTGGAGCAACTCTTCAATCCACTCGCGGAGCGAGTGGACTACACCCCATGCTGCGGATGCATGGCGCGTCCCCCCGTATGCGCCGCCGCCTTATTGAGGGCTTGCAGGTACGCCCGCGCGCTGGCTTCGATGATGTCCGTGCTCACTCCCTTGCCGTGATACGTCAGTCCGTCGCATTCGATCTCGACCGAGACCTCGCCCTGCGCATCCTGCCCGCTGGACACGCTGCGGACATTGTACTGCTCCAGCTTGGCCGTGACCCCGGTCACCCGCTCCAGGCACTGGAACGCCGCGTCGACCGGGCCGTCCCCCGTCGAGGCGTCCTGCACCTTGCGGCCGTCTTCGTGGGTCAGTTCCAGCGTCGCCGTGGGGATGGTGCCCGTCCCGGCGAAGACGTGGAACTTCGTCAGCTTCCAGCGTTCGGGAACGGAATGAGCGCGGGTTTCGATCAGCGCGACGAGGTCGGCGTCGTAGATGTCCTTCTTCTTGTCCGCCAGCACGATGAAGTCGTCGAACACCTTCTGGAAAGTCTCGTCGTCCAGCGTGTAGCCCAGCGTCTGAATGCGGTCGCGGAAGGCGTGCCGCCCGCTGTGCTTGCCCAGCACGAGGTTCGTGCCGATGAATCCTACATCCTCCGGCCGCATGATTTCGTATGTCGAGCGGTCCTGCAGCATGCCGTGCTGATGAATGCCGGCCTCGTGCGCGAAGGCGTTCTGGCCGACAATCGCCTTGTTCCGCTGCACCTTCATCCCGGTGATGCTGGAGACCAGCCGGCTCGTCGGGAACAGCTTCGGCGTGTTGATTCGTGAACTGATGCCGTAGTAGTCTTGGCGGGTTCGCAGCGCCATCACGATTTCTTCCAGCGCCGCATTGCCGGCCCGTTCGCCGAGACCATTGATCGTGCACTCCACCTGCCGCGCGCCGGCCTCAACGCCTGCCAGGCTGTTCGCGACGGCCAGGCCCAGGTCGTTGTGGCAGTGCACGCTGATCACCGCCTGGCCGATGTTGGGGACGTTCTGCTTCAGGTGTGAGATGACCTTGAAGTAGTGGCTGGGCGTGGCATATCCGACGGTGTCCGGGATGTTGACTGTCGTTGCGCCGGCGGCGATCGCCTTCTCGACGACTTCACACAGGAAGTCCGGCTCCGTGCGGGCCGCGTCCTCGGGACTGAATTCGACGTTCGGCGTCTGGATATCGCTGCGCTGCGATATCAGGTCGCACGTCTGCTTCACCGATTCGACGGCGCGGCGGACGATTTCCTCCTTCGCCATCTTCAGTTTGAACTCGCGATGGATGGCGCTCGTCGCCAGAAAGATGTGAATGCGGACGTTCTCCGCTTCCTTGAGCGCGTCCCAGGCCCGGTCGATGTCCTCGGGACGGCAGCGGGCGAGTCCGCAGATGCAGGTCTGGCTGCCAAACGTCCGGGCGATCTTCTGGACAGCTTCGAAGTCGCCGGGAGACGCGATGGGAAAACCGGCTTCGATCACGTCGACCCCCAGGTCGACGAGCGCCTTCGCGACCTCCAGCTTTTCGGTGACCGACATGCTGCAGCCGGGCGACTGCTCGCCGTCCCGCAGGGTGGTGTCGAAGATTGTGATGGAATCGGACATGGTTCAATTTTGGATTTTGGATTTTCGATTTTGGATTTTCAGAAAGCTTGGGCTGTGGACGAAGCGATCGGTTGCCTGCTCAATCCAAAATCCAAAATCGAAAATCCAAAATGGAAACAGCCCTGAGACTCGGGAGAGTCTCAGGGCTGATGTCTGCAATGGTCAGACGGACAACGGCCTTAAGACCTCCCTTGGGGAGGCAGGGTAAGGAGCAGGCCGAGGTCCAGCAGCAGAGGATACATAGGTCTCTTCTTCGGATCACCGATTGTGACAACTCTAATCCGAACAGGTTCGCCCGTCAATTCGGCGATTTTTCAGGGTGCATAGGCCATTTCGGGCGCCGACGGCTGACTCAGGGCCTGCATCAGGGACGCCGTCACCTGGTCTTGCGGATTCCGCTGCAGGATTTCCGCCAACTGGGCATAGGCGGCATCCGGCCGGCCGACAACCAGCAGGTGATATGCCAGCAGAAACCGTGGACCATTCCGGTCCGGATTGCGCGCGACGAAGTCCGACAGGCTCGACAATTGGTTCAGATACGCTTGTGGATTGGCGTAATACGCGCCGATTGTTTCCCAGTCGGAACCAGGCCCGCCACCGAGCACCGAGTAGATGATGGACGCCGCCGTCTCG
>JAEUIG010000385.1 GCA_016795125.1 Planctomycetaceae bacterium
AGGCATCGCCGTTGAGGGGAGTCGGATCGAGCCGGACGTACTCTTCGCGCGAGCTGTCGAACACGCCGTACAGCGAGTAGTAGTCGGCGGTCGGAATCGGGTCGTACTTGTGATCGTGGCAGCGGGCACAGGCGACGGTCAGGCCCATCGTGCCGCGCGTCACCACGTCGATGCGGTCGTCGATGATGTCCCGTTCGACGCCCAGGAATCGCCGGCCGATCGTAATGAAGCCCATCGCCGCCAGGTCTTCCTGCCGGCGATCCGGCACCTGATCCGCCGCGATCTGCAGCAGCAGAAACCGGTCGTAGGGCAGGTCCTCATTGAACGCGCGGACGATCCAGTCGCGGTACGCCCAGGCGTGCACCCAGAACCGTTCTTCACGGGCGTAGACGTACCCCTTCGTGTCCGAGTATCGGGCGACATCCAGCCAATGCCGCGCCCACTGCTCTCCATACTGCGGAGACGCCAGCAGCCGCTCGACAAGCTCCTCGTACGCCTGCGGTCTCGCATCGTCGACAAACCGGGCGACCTCCTCAGCTGTCGGTGGCAACCCGGTCAGCGCATAGCTCACACGCCGAATGAGCGTGCGGCGATCCGCTTCGGGCGACGGTAAAAGTCCACTCGCACTCAGGGTCGCCAGGACGAAAGCGTCGACCGGCGTACGGACTCTGCCGGAATCCACCCCCACCGGAATCGGGGGATCGACGACCGGCTGGAACGCCCAGTGGTCCGCCCCTTTGACTGCCGACTGCGCCGCCAGCGTCGGCTGTGAATCGGGCCAGAAAGCGCCGGTCTCGACCCACCTGGTCAGTGCGGCCACCTGCGGCTCCGAGAGCGGCTCGTCGGGGGGCATCTCCAGTTCCCCCTCCCGCCGCACCGCCTGCAGGATCAGGCTTGCCGACGGGACATCCGGGTTCAACACCGCGCCACGCTCGCCGCCGGCCTTCAGGCCTGAAACGGAGTCGAGCCGGAGCATGCCGGACTGGTCATCAGGTCCATGGCAGCGGATGCAATGCTCCGCCAGGATCGGACGGATTTCCGACTCAAAGAACCGCTCACGATCGTCGTCGGCTGCTGTCGAGCGCAGCACCGACAGGAACACCGTCAGAGTGCAAACGATCGCGCGGTCCCGAGTGATTTCTCGTCGCTTGTCCATACCCCCGATGATACGCCGCGCGGCCGTCCTGTTGCACGCCTCGGCAGGGATTGATGCGTGGCGTCGGCTCACGCTCCCCGTTTCGGCAGTGCGATCGCGTACAGCAGCGTGACCATCCCCGTGCTGGCGAGCGAATACGGCAGCCAGTCGGGCGGGTCGAGCACGGCCGAATCGTCGCCGCGCCAGGCCGCCAGCCGATCACCCAGGCCGTCGCCGGACGAGGTGCGCAGCAGCACAAGCTGGTCGACCTGGAACAGCAGCAGGCCGGTCAGCACGGCAAAGACGCCGATGGCGAAAAACGTCGATCGCAGCATCGACTGGAACTCCCGGCGCGTACCGCCCCCCTGGGGCCGTATCGGCCGCAGCCAATGTTCGCGTGAGCGGTCCGATCCGCCGCTGTCATGAAATTCACACGTTCGATCAACAATGCCGAGTCTGCGGTTTTTGACGGGCAACGCCCGGCAGGCAACCCGTTGAGCGGGACTCCGCGTCCGCTCGGCAACTCCGCTCCCTGGCCCCGGCGACCCGCCGTCACTTTGCCACTCGCTGGACCGTCCGCTAAATTGGCCCGTTTCGCACTCGCAGCAAGGATTGAAACGTGGACGCCACGATCGTACTGCTCCCCGGCGATGGCATCGGACCCGAAGTGGTCGCCGAAGCCAAACTGGTCCTCCAGCGGACGGCCGAACTGTTCGGCCACAAGTTCCAGTTGCCAGAGCACGCCATGGGGGGATGCGCAATCGACCAGTTCGGCGACCCGCTGCCGCCGGTTACGCTGGAGGCCTGCAAGCGGTCCGATGCGGTTCTCCTCGGCGCCGTCGGCGGCCCCAAGTGGGACGACCCCAAGGCCAAAACCCGTCCCGAAGCAGGACTCCTCAAGATCCGCAAGGAACTGGGACTGTTCGCCAACCTGCGGCCGGTCAAGCCGCATGCCGCCCTGCTCGATTCGTCGCCGCTCAAGCGGCAGTACGTCGAAGGCACCGACATCCTGTTC
>JAEUIG010000400.1 GCA_016795125.1 Planctomycetaceae bacterium
GCAGAAGAAGGGCGCATCGCTTTTTCGTCCGGTCAGCCAACGAATCGCGGCATCAACCACCATGCGGCCGTTGCGCATGAGGTGGGTTTCGTCGCCGTGCCGTTCGCCGCCGGCCATGTCGTCGTCATAGACGTCGAACCCCCGGTCGAGCCCGCGATTGGCATGCAGCACGACGGCGCCCACGATTGCCGCGGTTTCATAGCCATCGCGTCCGAGAAGTTCTGCCAGCGTGGGAACGTCGGCCAGCGAACCGTCGCCGTTGTTGTGCAGTCCGTTCTCGGGCGGATAGAGACCGGTGAGCATCGACGCATGCGACGGCAGCGTCATGGGGACGGTCACTTGAGCGTTGTCAAAAGTGACGCCGTCGGCCGCGAGTGCATCGATCGCCGTGGTACGCGCCTCAGCGTGCCCATAGCATCCGAGGTGATCGGCGCGGGTCGTGTCGAGGGTGATCAGCAGGAGGTTCATTCGCGCAGGCGGACGCATCCACCAGGCCACCGCTGCCGCCGCCACAAGAAGGATTGCGCCTGCTGCCGCCAGCCGCCTCGTGCCAGAACGCCAAACGTAAGACAACGCAACACCTCAAATGTGCAGCAGAAATGAACAGCCAGTGCAGGCAGTTCGGCGATGTGTCTGAGGGAAGTGGCAGATGCACGGGATGAAACTTCAGGATAGAACCGCAGCGCCTGGCGTCAAGCCCGCATCATGAACGATCAGTTCCAGTCGATCTCGGATTGCGTGACGATTGTCGGCGGCCGGCTTGACGAATCAACCGTGTGCTGCGCATGCTGACCACCACGCGGGCTTCACATTTCCTGAGTGCACACTCGTGCCGGTATTCATCTTCAAAGGATTTCGCTGTGACTACAACAGGATTCGCGGACAGGCTGCGCCTGTCCCGCCGGGAGACCCTGCGCGCGCTGGGCGGCGCTGCCGCCGGTCTGAGCTTCATGCGGATGGCAGGAGCGACAGCGTCGGCTGCTGACCGTGTCGCTGCAGTGGATTGGGAGCAGATCCCGTCTCAGTTCCTGATGGACCCGGAGCTGGCCTACCTCAATACCGGGTCGTTGGGAGCCAGCCCTTTGGCGGCACTGGAGGCCGCTCGTGCGGCCGCACAGCAGATCGAGCAGAATCCCGTAGCGCAGGGGTTCGGTCCAGTACTGGCAGACGCGGAGAAGACGCGCCAGGTCTTCGCCGACCTGCTCGGCTGCAAGCTGGAAGAAGTCTGCGTGACGGGCAACACGTCGGACGGCATGAACCTCGTCGCGGAAGGTCTCAATCTGCAGCCGGGCGATCATGTCGTGACCACCAATCATGAGCACGCGGGCGGACGCCGATGCTGGGAGTTTCTGGCGAAACGCCGGGGCGTGATTCTGGACTTCGCCGACATCGGATCACCGCCGGCATCCGAAGACGAGGTTGTCGATCGCGTCGCCTCGGCCATCACTCCGAAGACACGCGTGATCAGCGTTTCGCAGGTCACGTTCAGCAGCGGAGTGCAATTGCCGATCGCCAGGCTGTCCGAACTGGCCCATCGCTCGGGCTGCCTGCTGTGCGTCGACGGCGCGCAGGCGGCCGGCGCTCTGCCGGTGAACGTGGCGGAGCTTGGCTGCGACACGTATGCCACCAGCGGACACAAGTGGTTGCTCGGCGCGAAGGGCACTGGCTTGTTGTACGTCAGCGAGCGAGTCAAGGATCGAGTCGCGCCGATGCGCCTCGACGATGGGTACGGTGTTTACACGGCGATTGGCGGGACGAACGACATGGTGGGCATCATCGGCCTCGCAGCGGCGGTGGAATGGGCGGGGACGCTGGGGCACGCGGCCGTCTTTGAGCGGATCATGCGGTCGCGCGAGGAGCTGTACGCAGCGCTTGCCGTGCAGCCGGGAGTGAAGATCAACAGCCCCCCGTCGGGCAGCTCGATGGCGTCGCACCTCGTCTGTTTTACGATCGAGGACCATGACAAGCTCGGCAAAGTCAACGAGCAGTTCGCCAAAGACAAGATCGTCGTCAAGACGGTCCACCACGGCGGAATTGATTTCCGCGTGGGCTGCCACGTCTACAACCGACCGGAGGATATCAGCCGCTTCGCTGCGAGCCTGAAAGCAGCGATGACATAGCGCATGCAATCGTAGGGGCATCACGGGTTGAAGCAGCGCGATCGACCACGTAGTTCGTCCGGCTGCCCGTTCGGGAGGCGTTTTGCTTCGCGGCAGGAGCAACGGAGTAACGCCGTCTCAACTGGCAGTCGCACGACTGCATCGGAGACGTGACTCGACAGGCGCAGGATTTCTTCGTGCCATTCCGATTGTGTCGATTGACAATTAATTGGACCGGTGGTATCCGTAGGCTCATCCTCAGGAGCGTTCGCTGCTGGGACTGGTCCTGATGTGGCGTCGAATGCCACACGGCGTCACATCACCAGGTATCCCGTCTGGACCTTCAGTTCGAGTTTCCCGAGTTCAATTCACTGTATTTCAACGACAGCGGCTTGAGCACTTCAGACGTCAAGAAACGTACGGTAGCGATCGTCAACAGCTTGGTGCAGGACGCACACGGCTTTGTCGTGCGCCGCGCTTTTCAGCGGCGTCGATTGTCTGCGCCCCGGCACGTCAGGTTCCACTTCACGCATACGTCCATCTCCGTCTGATTCACTGTTGTTTGCAGAGTGGGTTGTCACGTACGCCCAACCAGCAGGTGGTGTTCATGACCTCTGCACTCACCGGAAAAATGCCGCACCTCTCCACACGTCTTCAGCAGCAGTATTTTCCCAACTCAGTATCCCATCCCTGACGCCGCATGTCGCGAGGGCCACGATTTGCCGCGTCGAATTCGATTTTCCAAGGCTCCTGAATCCATGACTTCCTGTGTGGCGGCTGTTTCGATTTCGTCCCAATGCGGCTTTCCTGAATTCGCCCCGAAACGTGATGTGCCGGTTGTGCCGCGGCGCTGTTGGGCACTACTGGCCGCGTCTTGCTGGCTTTCGGCAATCTCCGGCTGTGGCGAGTCCGATGGCGTGAAGCATCATGCTTTGCAGGGGTCCGTGGTCCGCGAGGGCAAGCCAATGGCGGCGGGCGTCATCCAGTTCGTGCCGTCGAATGGGGGACCTGCGGCCCTGACCGCGATCGCCGATGGAAAATACGCATTTACGGAGCAGAACGGTCCGGTCGAAGGTGAGCAGGTCGTCACCATCACGCGCACACTGGAACGGGAATCAGTTCCGGAGGGTACGCCGAAGAAGGATGCCGATTTTATCCCCGAAACGGGATTCAATTCGACAATGCCCGCCGGAGGGTGGCAACTCACAACGACGGTGTCG
>JAEUIG010000129.1 GCA_016795125.1 Planctomycetaceae bacterium
GACGGAGAAGTCCGGCGAACTGGTCGACATCGCGTTGCAGGCGATGGCGACCGACCCGGCGGCGCGGTACCAGTCGGTGAAAGAGTTCCAGGACGCGCTGCGGGACTACCAGTCGCACGCGGAAAGCATCGTGCTGTCGAACCGGGCCGAGGATGACCTGGCGCAGGCGACGGCCGAAAAGAAGTATGAGCTGTTTGCCCGGGCGTTGTTCGGGTACGAAGAAGCCGCGTCGCTGTGGTCCGGCAACGCCGCGGCACAGAAGGGAACGATCGAGGCGCGGCGCGCCTATGCCGAGGCGGCGCTCGACAAGAACGACTTCGAACTGGGACTGTCGCTGATCGACCCGAACCAGCGGGAACACACGCTGGTGGCCCGCCGGCTGGACGCCGGCCAGGCAGAACAGCGAGCGCGCACGCGCCGCCTCGCGATGCTCAAGCGCGTGGCCTTCGGTCTGGTGCTGGCGCTGTTTGCCGGCGGCACGCTGGCGCTGCTGGAGATCAATGACAAGCGGGCGACAGCCGAAGCGCGACAGCGTGATGCCGAAACCGCCCGGGGAGTGGCGCTCGAGGAGAAGCAGAAGGCGGAGGTGGCGCGCGGCGAAGCACTCGTCGAGAAGCAGCGGGCGGACGACGCCCGCGAGGACGTCGAAAAAGAGCGCGACCGGGCCACGCTTGCGCTGATCGAAGAAGCCAAGGCCCGTTCGGCGGCGCAATCGGCGCGCAAGCGGGAACAGCGGGAGACCTACGTCGCCCAGATGGGCCTGGCCGCCGAGCGGATCGACGCCAACGCGTTTGATCAGGCGGCGGCCCTGCTGGAGAACTATCACGGTTCGCCGCTGGCGAACTGGGAATGGGGCCGGCTGTCGTACGTGTGCCGTCCGCATCGCAGCATGCACGATGCGGGCGACACGGTGAAGGCGGTTCGTGAACTCGACGACGGCCGACACTTCGTGGTGGCCACTGAGTCGGGCCGCATTGAAGTCTGGCAATATGGCTCCGCCCCGGAGCGCGTTGCCGAGTTTTCATTGCCGGAGCCGATCGGCGCGTGCGCTCTGGCCAGAGACCTGCGGCACATCGCCGTTGCCCCGCGGGACACTGCGGCCATTCGCATCTATGAGGTCGCGGCCGATGCGGGCGTTCCCACCGCGATTGTCGGTGAACGGCCGGCACAGGTCCTCACCGGGCACACCGGGACGGTCAACAGCCTGGAGTATTCGCCCGAGGGCACGCTGCTGCTGAGCGGTTCGCAGGACCATACGGCACGGTTGTGGGATACGGCCACGGCCGCCACGGTCCGCGTGTTCCAGGGGCACAGCTGGTCGGTGTGGCAGGCGACATTCTCCCCGGTCGCCGCCGATCAGGTGATAGCGACCGCCGGGCAGGACGGGCGCGTCATCGTTTGGTCCGTCGCCGACGGCGCGCAGGTGACGGACTTCAACGAGCATCAAGGTCCGGTTCGCGCTGTGGCGTTTTCCACGGACGGCCGGCTGGTGGCGACGGCCGGAGACGATCGCCGCGTCCTCGTGTGGGACTGGCGGCAGACGCCCGCGCTCGACCTGCAGCAACTGATCGCGCAGGGAACGCGGCCGGCGGTTTCGTATGCGGAACTGACTGGACACCGCGCGGCGGTGAACTGTCTCCGGTTTTCTCACAAGGACGCGCGCCGACTCGTCAGCGGCAGCGACGACAACTCGCTGATCGTCTGGCAGCTCTCCGGCGATCCGGGCGCCGGCGAGCTGCTGGTCCCGATGCGTGGTCACAGTCGCCGCATCACGACCTGCGGCTTTGCGGGTGACGGACTGCATCTGCTGTCGGGCAGCGAGGACCACCAGTGGGGACTCTGGGACATCACCGGGTTTCGTGAAGTCAACCAGTTGCAGAGCCTGGCATTGCGCGGTCACGAAAACGGCATCCTGGCGGCGCGGTTCTCTCCCGATGGACGGCAGGTGGCGACGGCGAGTCTCGATCGTACGGCGCGACTGTGGAACGCGGCGGGTGGAACTGAGGAACGAACGCTGCGCGAAGGGCACGAATTCCTCGCGACGACTGTGATCGCCAGGCAGGACGGCCAACTGCTGACGAGTGCCGGCGACAACACTACCCGGCTGTGGGACCTGGCGACGGGCGCACAAACGGGCGTCCTGAACGGAACCGGCCGGCATGGCGCGCTGGCCGTGGCAGCCGACGGCCGACATGTGTTGACGGGCGCCGTTCCGCTGGAATCGCCCGCCGCCGCCGGCGGTTCCGTCACCCGGACATATGCACTGCTGTGGGACCTGCAATCGCAAAAGGTTGTCCGTGAGTATTCGGAAACCATCGAGCAGCGACTGGCGACCGCAGCGCCGCTGGCCTCGGTGACGTCGGCCGCCATCAGTCCCGATGGCGCTGTCATCTTTACCGGCCACTCCGACGGGCAAGGGCGCGTGTGGCGCGGCGATGCAGACCAGCCGTTGCTCCTGCAGGGACACACTCGCAGCGTCACGGCCGCCGCGTTCGTGCCGACGGACCCCAACCGACTGCTGACGGCGAGCGGCGATCAGACCGTCGCCCAGTGGGACCTCGCTGCGGGCCGCGAACTTCCGGACCTCGCGCTGCATCATCAAGGCTGGGTGACGTCGCTAACTGTCAGCGATGACGGGCAATCCGCCGTGACGGCCTCGGAGGACGGCTTCGTGCGGCTGTGGGAAATCTCCACGGCGCACGAACTGGCGCGACTCGACGGCAGCGGCGAGATTGTGCATGGGCTGGCCTTCTCAAACGACGGCCGCACCCTGCTGTGGACCGGAGACGACGGCGTGGTGCGCCTCTCCGATGTCTCCGGGGAACTCGATGAGCGGACGATCGACGCTGTGGCCGGCGGCTGGGTGTACAGCGTCGCGACGTCGCCGGACGGCAGGCTGCTCGCGCTGGTTGACGAACGCGGGGACGTGTCGGTTGTGGAATTGGCGACGGGGCGCGTGCAGCGGCGATTCGACGGCGCGCAGTCGCGGGTTGCGGCGTTCACAACGACCGGCGGCGGGGTCGTCGGCGCCGGGATCGACGGCAGATTGCGGTTGTTCGATGTCTCCGGTGAATCGCCGCCACGCGAATGGCCCGCACATGAGGGAGCAATCCGCGACGTCGCCGTCGCTCCGTCCGGAGACTGGCTGGCGTCGGCCGGAGACGACGGCGTGATCCGGATGTGGGATGTCCGTGGGGAGGAGGCGCGCGAACTGCGATCGATGTCCGGGCACTCCGGGAGCGTGACGCGGCTGGCGATTGCCGCCGATGGCAGCTTCCTGGCGTCGGGTGATGAGGACGGCACGCTGCGGCTCTGGACTGCCGAAGGAACGTCGATCGCGACGATCGCGGCCCATCCCGGGGGTGTGCGCGCGATCGCCGTCAGTCCCGATAGCCGCTGGATTGTCACGGGAGGCGCGGACCGCCGGCTTTGCGTCTGGGAGCGCGGAAGCCAGTCGCCCGTCTCCGAACTGGAGGCCCATGAAGGCGTGATCCGTTCGCTGGCGTTCAGTCCCGACGGGCTGACGCTGTCCAGCCTCGCGGCGGACCGCGCCGTCCGCCTGTGGCAGACCAACGACTGGAAGTGGTCGGGTGAAATCGCGAAAGGCCGCGGGATGAGCGCGCACCCTGTGGCCGCCGCCTCGTCTGACCTCTCGACGATTGCCGTCGGCAACTCGGGCGAGCGGGTCTTCCGGGTTCATCAGTCCGAACCGGGCCAGCCGGGGGTGCTGAATGAGAAGTCGCAACTGCGTGCCGACGCCGGTGTCGTGTGGTCGGCAGCACTGCTGCCGGACAACAGCAGCCTGGTGACGATCGGCGGCGACGCGACGCGGGTGTGGGATTTCGCAACTCGCAATAATGTGCTGACGATGCGTCCGCAGGGGGTCGTCTCGGCGGTGGCCTATTCGCCGGACGGCGCGCGGCTGATCACGGGCAGTTGGGATCATTCGGCACGCATCTGGGACACAGCGACCGGCCGTGTGATACGCCAACTGACTGGAGGACACCTGGGATCGGTGACGCAGGTGGCCTGTCTGCCCGACGGCGTGCACGTCATCACGGCGGGCGATGATGGAGCGATTCGGCTGTGGAACGCAGAGACCGGCGAACTCGAGCAGACGCCGATCCAGGAGTCCGGAGCAGCCGTGCTGGGTCTGGCGCTATCGCAGGACGGGCATGTCGCCGCGACAGTCTCGACCGACAATGTGCTGCGCATCTGGGACCTGCAGGACCGCCGGCTGCTCGATTCCTGGAAGGCGGACGACATCGGCTCCGGACCGCTGCTGAGCTGTGCGCTCAGCCCGCAAGGCGCGCACGTCGCGCTGGGGACGACGCAGGGCGCATTACTGCTGGTTCGTGGGCAGGGGGCGCCGGTGCATCGTCTGACGGGACATACGGCCGGCGTACTGGCGGTGGCGTTCTCGCCGGACGGGAAGCGGCTGATGACGGGCAGCGAAGATTTCACCGCCAAGTTGTGGGACGTGGCCTCCGGCAAGGAAATGCTGTCGCTCGGACGGCACACGGGCGCGGTGACTGCGGTCGGCTTTTCTCAGGATGGTCGGGCGGCGCTGACGGCCGGACGGGACGGGCTGGCGATCGTGTGGCCGTCGGACGAGGTGCAGCCCTCGATCCTCACGACTCGCGACCGGCTGGAGTATGAAGATGTCGGCAGCATCGCCGTGCTGGACGAGGGGCTGGAGGTGAATGCCCCGACGTTTGTCTCCGGTGGCGGGTTGCAGGTCGTGCTGGAATTGCGATCCGCGCCCGGTTCCGAGGTCGGATTAGGCAAGCTGTGCATGGCCCACGGAGAAAACTCAGCGGTGACGGTCGCAGGGAACGATGTGGCTGTAGAGGATGGAAACGGTTCGGCAGTTCCTGCCGCGCAGCTGGTCTGGAGCGGCGATGCGCGGAGGCTGGAAATCGTGTTCGCGCCGACGGTCGACCTGTCGATCGCGAATGCCGTTCTGCGCCGCGTGGCCTACCGGGTCGATCGCGATCAATCCTCGATTGCGGCCACCGAGGCACAGTTCGAGACGGTGACTTTCCGGATCATCCAGGCGGAGAACGGCACGCAACCGCCGGTGCAGGAACTGCCGGCGATTGAGATCCAGGTAATGCCGGCGGGGGATCTCGCAGGCTCGGCCAACGCCGACGTCGCGACGCGGTAACGTCAGCAGCAGAGTCAGGGACGGAACATGACCAGCCCGGGCCATCTGGATTCGCCGCGTGCGGACGCCGAGGCCCCGGTGCGGCATTCCATCTGGCGTCCGCGCGGTCCGGTGGGCGATGCCGCACGGCGCTCCCTGCGGATTCGTCGATTCGTTTCGGCCCTTGTGCTCCTGGCGCTGGGAACGCTCTTCTATACGGTCGTCGTCGCGCCGTTCGCGCATCCGCAACTGCGTCTCGCCGCATTGACGACGGTGTCGCCGGAGTTCGACACGGCCCCGAGCGCTGCGCTGCAAGCGGTTCCGTTTGCCGAACAAGACCTGTTGGCCTGGCGACAGTTGGGCGAAGACCTGTCTCCCGGACATGACACGCATCTGCTGCTGGATGCGACGACTCCGTATCTCGCGGCGGACCTGGAAGCCCTGGGGGGCAAGCTGCGGCCGCTGTCGGGGGGTGAGCAGGACATTCTGCTGCTGTATGTCCGCACGCAGGGGGTGACCCGCAACGGCGAGCCGGCATTGCGGTGCAGTCCGCAGGCGGCCGGAGCCCCGGCGGAGCTGTACCCGCTCTCGCGTCTGCTGGACCAACTCCGGGCGCTGCCGCAGGCGACGAAGCTCCTCATCGTCGACGCCGGGGCCGACGCCGTCGACTTCGACACGGGCATGCCGGTCAACGAGTTTCCGCGGCTGGTGTCCGACGCCGTGGCGGAAACGCATGACTCCCGCCTGTGGGTGCTGTTGTCTCACGGAGTGCTGGAAACATCGCAGGTCCACTGGTCCCGCCAGCGGACTGCGTTCGTCGAGGCTCTCGCGCACGGTCTGACCGGCGCCGCGGACACGAACGTCGATCATGTCGTCGATCTTGATGAGCTGTTCCGGTTCGTGTCGACCTCGGTCGCGCGGTCGACGATGGAGATTTCCAATGGTCAGGCGACTCAGACACCTCAGTTGTGCTGGGGGGGCGGGGAGCGTCGGCGCAGCGGGACGGCTCCCGTCATCGCCCCTGTGGCGATGACGCTGTCGTTGCCGGAAGTCGCGACAGCGGACGGCGGCGCGCCGCCGACGGATGCCAAAGCGGAGACTGCTGACGCGCCGTCCTCCGGGCAGGTCAATCCGTTCGCCGCGGTCTCGCAACTTGCGCCGGTCTCTGTCACTGCGCCGTCGGTGTCGGTCAGTTCCGCCAGCGTGACTGCTCCCACGTTGACGTTGCCGACGTCGCTACCGACGGCCGCGTCGCTGATCAGCGCG
>JAEUIG010000484.1 GCA_016795125.1 Planctomycetaceae bacterium
AACGCATTGCTGGTGGTATAGAGGCGCAGGGCCTGCTCGCGGGTGATGGACTGTTCCGGGTGCAACGCGCCGTCCACGCCGCGCGGCCGGCGGACCAGCGCGATCCACATTCCGAGCCAGGGATTGTACGGGTTCACCGACCGCAGGCTGCCGATCCGCTGCATGTGATCAGAGCCGCCCCCGACGATGACTCCTTTCTCGAACAGCGTGTGATAGGGCTGGAACCACGTCAGCCGCTCGTCGCCGAAATGATCGCGCAGCGTCCGGCCGTCCTGCAGCAGCCAGATCGGTTGCAGATCGGCAACGATCCCCCGCTGCGCCATTTCGTCAATCGCCTCCGCGCTCATGAAATTGCAGTGCGTGATGCAGGGACGATGGGGTTTCACGGGAAAGTCGTGCTCGTCGATCTGCCGGTACGCTTCGATGAGCGCGTGCACGGCGCCGTCGCCGACGGAGTGCGCCGTGAACTGCAGGTCGTTCTCCAGGCAGAGCCGGGCCGTCTCGTACAGCCGTTCGGCGTCGATCTGCCGCACACCCCGGTACTCGGGATCGGTGATCGAATAGATGCGGCTGACGCCCCAGGGCTGCTGCATGTAGGCGCTGCCGGTCAGCATGCCGCCGTCGAGAAACGACTTGATGCCCCGCAGCCACAACAGGGAGTCGTACTGGTGCGCGGGATGCTGCGCGGCTTCCAGGATCTCCTGCTTCACCTCGTCCCATGGCCGATTGGGATCGACCATGCGACAGACAAACGTGCGGCACGTCAGATCGCCGGACGCCTTGAGGCTTTCGTACAGGGCGAGGTCCTGTTGGCTCGCGCCGCGGTCGGAAATCGTCGTGATCCCGACGGAGTTGTAGTCGGCCAGCAGCGTCTGGAGTTGGGCCCGCTGCTCGTCGAACGTCGGCTTGCGGTCCGACGGCTCCTGCTTGATGAACCGCGTGGCGCTGCGGATCATGCCGGTCAATTCGCCGGTCTGCGGATCGCGCTCGATCTGTCCGGCCTCACCGTCGGGAATCTGAAAGTTCTCGTCGATGCCGCTGAGCTGCAGTGCCAGCGAATTGACGGCCGCGTCGGGACCGGTGCGGAAGACGACCGGATTGTTCGGAGCGGCGGCGTCCAGCTCGCGTCGAGTGGGAAACCGCTGGTCGCGCAGCCGCGTAACGAACACCTGCTGAATGACGATCCACTGGCCGTCGTCGAGTACGTCGGCCCGCGCGGCGACGTACGCCAGCACGTCGGCGATGGTTTCCATCGGCGGAATGGGATGGTCGAATTCATACACGGCGGCGCCGGCCGGATGCACATGCGAGTCCATCAACCCCGGCACGACCATCTTTCCGGCCAGGTCGATGACCGTCGTATCGGCGCCCGCGAACGTCAGCACGTTGTCATTGGCGCCGACGGCGACGATTCGGTCCCCCCGCACCGCCAGTGCCTCGGCGATCGTGAACTGTGCATCGACCGTGACGATCCGGCCGTGGTGCAGGATCAGGTCGGCCGGCGGCTCTGCAGCGCTGAGTCCGCAAGACATACTGACGACGGCGATGCAGCAGAGCGGGACCTTCACGCAGAGGCGGTCTCGGTGTTCTGTCATAGCGTGTCTCCAACTCGCAGTCCATCAGCCATCGACCATCGTCCTGACGCGATTGCCATCGATGCTCAGGCGTCCGGCGGCGTAGCGACGAATGGCTTCGGGATAGGCGGAACATTCGGCGGTGAAGACACGGGTGGCGAGCGTCTCGGGCGTGTCGTCGGCTTCGACCGGCACGCACTGTTGCAGGACGATCGGCCCGTGGTCGTATTCGTTGTCGCAGAAATGGACCGTACACCCGCTGACGGTGCAGCCCCGTTCGAGGACGGCTGCATGCACGTGCCGGCCATGCATGCCGTGCCCGCAAAACGCCGGAATGAGGGCCGGGTGGATGTTCATCACGCGATGTACGAAGTCCGCCGGAATCTCAAGCCGCGCGAGAAAGCCGGCCAGCACCACGAGATCGACGGTCGCTGTGCGGAGCCTGTCGAACACCGCCGCACTGAACGTGTCCACGCCGGAGTACGAGCGACGGGGAAGCAGGTCGCACTCTAAGCCGGCGTCCCGCGCCCGGTCGATGCCTGCGCACGGCCGGTCTGCGATCACGATCGGAATCTCGGCCGTCAGGCGGCGGGATCCAATCTCCTGCAGCAGGTTGACCAGCGTGGTGCCGCCGCCGGAGATCAGTACGCCGAGGCGAATCGGTCGGTCCAGAATCGGTTGCATGGGGAAGTCGAATCGTGATCGCGTCGATCGTGTTGGCCGTGGGAAACGGGGACCGCGCGATTCTAAGCGAATGACCGGGACGCTGTCGCCGACTGGCGCGCATCGTGAGATTCCCCGCATTCCGGGGCAAGCCTGCCTGTCGGGAACTGGCATAGGCCCCGGTGGTGACCCGGGTTATGCTTCGCCCGCGAATTTGCCCCCGGAATGCCCACTCGACCCGACAGATCGGTATGGCCGGCCTGCTGCTGAACGCGGTTTACGTCGTCCTGCTGGCGGTCGTTTCGCCGGTGCTGGCGTATCGCGCGTGGCGGCAAGGGAAGTACCGTCAGGGCTGGGGAGAGAAACTGCTCGGCACCGGTGCGCGTCGCGACTCGTCCTCCCCCTGTTTATGGCTGCACGCCGTGAGCGTGGGGGAAGTGCTGCTGCTGCAGACGGTCATCGCCGACTTCCGCCGCCGCCGGCCCGATGTCGAAATCTGGATTTCCACGACGACGCACACCGGGCACGCCGTCGCGCGCGAGAAGTTTCCGGACTGTCGCGTACTCTACTTTCCTCTGGACTTCACCTGGAGCGTCCGCGCGGCGCTCAACCGCGTGCGGCCCGACGTGGTGGGACTGGTGGAACTGGAACTGTGGCCAAACTTCATTCGCGGTGTGGCGGCGCGCGGCATTCCGCTGGTGCTCATCAACGGGCGACTGGGAGAGAAGAGCCATCGCGGGTATCGCCGCATCCGGTTTCTGATGCGGCGCGTGCTGAGCGGGTTCACGGCGTTCGGCATGCAGACACCGGAGTATGCGAGGCGGATCGTCGACCTCGGCGCGCCGGCCGAACGCGTGTCGGTCACCGGTTCCGTGAAGTTCGACGGCGTGCGCATGTCGCACGACCCGGCGCAATTGCGTGCGCTCAGGTCCAGTCTCGGCATCGGTCCGGACGAACGGGTCCTGCTGGCGGGCAGCACGCATGCGCCGGAAGAGCAGGCGGTGCTCCACTGCTTCCGGCAACTGCAGTCGGAGTTTCCGAACCTGCGTCTGATGATCGCGCCGCGGCATCAGGAGCGGTTTGACGAAGTCGCCACGATCATCGGCACCGACGGCTATTCATTGTTACGTCGTTCTCAGACACTCTCTATGAGCCACGGGGTTTATCCCCGTGGCCCGGACGCCAGCGGCGCAGCATCGCCGCCGGTAGTTCTTCTC
>JAEUIG010000485.1 GCA_016795125.1 Planctomycetaceae bacterium
CTATTGGGTGGCACGTCCAGACCAACGGGATGGGCGTGGCGAGTGCACGATCGACCTTCACCTCTCAAGAGATTGCGACTCCTCCTGCCATTGACCACGCCCTTCCTTCGTCAGGGCGTGCCACCCAGCCGCGCACCACTCGGCGCGTGCCACCCACCTGCGGGACCACTATGCTCTTGGGGTCACTCTGCCCGGCCCCCACGATGACCGCCTCACTGACGCCCGACCCCCGACCCGTGCTGATTCTCGGCGCCGGGATCAACGGCGCCTGCGTCGCCCGCGAGCTGCTGCTCTCCCGGGTTCCGGTCGTGATCGCCGACAGCGAGGACGTCGCCTGCGGCGCGACGTCCAAATCGTCGCGCCTGATCCATGGCGGGCTGCGATACCTCGAATACGGCGACATCGCCCTCGTCCGCGAATCGCTCGACGAGCGGGCCCGACTCCTCCGACTCGCGCCGCAGTTCGTCCGCCCGCTGCGGCTGTTCATCCCGGTGCGGCGGCGGCACGGCGGACTGCTGCAGGCCGGCGTCCGCTTCCTGAAACTGGAGCGGCTGAGGTTCGGCCGCTTCGTCGCGCAGCAGCTCCCCGTTTCCGAACGCGGTTTGTGGGCCGTCCGGGCGGGGCTGTCGCTGTACGACGCCATCGCCCGCAACGGCGGATTGCCTGCACACACGGTCGGCCAGGTCGGCGACGCCGGTGTTCCGGCGGTCGATCCCCGCGAGTTCCAGTGGATGTGCGCGTATTACGACGCGCAGATGCTGTTCCCCGAGCGGTTCACGCTCGCCCTGCTGGAAGATTGCCGCCGTATCGCCGCCGAGCAGCAGGTGGCGTTCGACCTGCTGACCTATCACACGGTTGACCGCAACGGCGGCCGCATCACGCTGCGGCCCCTGCATGCCGGCCGCCTCCGCGAGCTGGAACCGTCGACGGTCGTCAACGCCACCGGCGCCTGGGGAGACGGGACGCTGCGCGCCCTGCACACCGACTTGCCGCTGCTGTTCTCAGGTACAAAAGGCAGCCACCTCATCACGAGGCAACCCGCGCTGATGTCGGCGCTCGGCGGCGACGCCGTGTATGCGGAAGCGCGCGACGGCCGCCTGGTGTTCGTGCTGCCGTTCGGCGACAGCGTGCTGATCGGCACGACCGATGTGCCGTTCGCAGACTCGCCCGCAAGCGCCGTCGCGACCGCCGGCGAGATCGACTACCTCGTGGGCATCGTCAACGAGGTGTTCCCCGACGTGAAGTTGCGCGCCGCCGACGTCGCCGCGCACTACTGCGGCGTGCGACCCCTGCCGAATGTCCGCACGTCACGCGCGGGAGCGATTCCGCGCGGACACTGGGTGGAGACGAACGTCGTCGACGGACTGACTATCGATACGCTCATCGGCGGAAAGCTGACGACCTGCCGCGCGTTCGGAGAGTTCGCGGCCGACCGCATCCTGGAAAGGGTCGGACGACTGCGCAAATCCTCGACGCGTGATCGGCCGGTGCCGGGATCCGAAACGTTCCCCGCGGACGCCACGGCATTGGTTGCGCACGTCGCGCGTGTTTCACGTGTAACAGGCTTCGACGAATCGCAGGTCCTGGCGGTCTGGCCGCTCGTCGGAACGCGCGCGGAAGCCATCCTCCAGGCGTGCGCCGCAGGCGATCGTTCCACTCTTCCGGGCACGGCGATCCCCGTGGCGGTCGTCGACTGGATTATCGAACACGAATGGGTCTCGACGCTCGACGACCTCGTCGAAAGGCGGCTGATGCTGGCCTGGAGCGCGCAACTCAGCGTCGAAGTGCTGGAGCAACTGGCAACGCGGCTGATCCTTGCCAGGAGGCTCGCGGAGACTGAACTCGCCGCCACGGTCGTCGCTACGAGGCAGCGGCTGGCGGTGCATTACGGCCGCACGCTGTGACGACCACGAACGGCCCGTCTGCAGGCTTGGGTCGCAGGGTGAACCGCTGTAGGATGACAATGCCGCGAGTTTCAGACGCGGACTCACACGCAGACTGACTTTCCGGAGCTGACAACATGACGAAGTGGCCGATTGGTGTGTTCGCTTCCATCGACGCCGGCCTCGGCGTGCATCTGGACGTTGCCCAGGAACTGGGCGTGCCAACCGTGCAAGTCCATTCGCCGCACGGCAACAACCGCAACGAGAAAGCCGCGTCCGATTTCCTGGCGCGCTGCAAAGCGGCCGGCATCACCGTGACGTGCGTATTCGGGGGATTCGACGGCGAGAGCTACGCGGACATTCCCACCACGGCGCGCACCGTCGGCCTCGTCCCGGAGGAAACCCGCGCCGCCCGCGCGAAAGAGTTCAAGGAAATCTCCGACTTCGCCAAGGTCCTGGGCTGCAAGTGCGTCGGGATGCACATCGGCTTCGTCCCGGAACGCAACAGCGCCAGCTACAAATCGCTGATCGCCTGCACGCAGGACATCCTTGACCATGTGCAGAAGAACGGCCAGGCCATGCACCTGGAAACCGGACAGGAGTCGGCTGACCACCTGCTTGAGTTCATCGGCGACGTTGGACGCAGCAACCTGTTCATCAACTTCGACCCGGCCAACATGATCCTGTACGGGACCGGCAACCCGATCGAAGCCCTCAAGAAGGTCGGCAAGTACGTCCGCAGCATCCATTGCAAGGATGCGAAGTGGGCCGCCGAAGGCCAGCGCGGCAAGTCATGGGGGACCGAGGTGGCGCTCGGCGAAGGGGACGTCGGCATGGAGACGTATCTCCGCACATTGAAGGAGATCGGCTACGATGGCCCGCTGACGATCGAACGAGAGATTGCGCACGACCGCGTGCAGCAGAAGAAGGACATCGGCGTAGCCGTGCGGCTCCTGGAGCAGTTACGGGCGAAGGTGCTGTCGTAGGGAATTGGGACTGGGTACTGGGGAATAGTGACGAAATTGCATCGCGGCGCTTTGTCACGAGTCCCAGTTCCCTATTCCCCAGTCCCCAGTCTCACTTGCTCGGCAGCCGGATCACGCCGTCCCAGTCGCGTGGGGCGGCGCGGTTGTTCTGGGCGATGCGCAGCGTGAGAAAATCCTGCGCCCGGTCGGATGACGGCATGCGATGCAGGCACCGGTGGGCCTCTTCCCAGCGGCCGGAGAGAAAGTGCTCCACTCCGGATTCGTAGGTGCGCAGGTGCTCGTCGGTCAGGTCGGGGAACTCGCTGACGGGCGGCAGCAGTTCTGAGACCATCAGCGGCTTCTCCAGGCCGTACGGCAGGATTCTTCCCAACCGGCGGGTGCGGCCTTCGTGTTCGCCGAGCCGGGCGCGGACGATGTCGGCGAGTTCTTCGTCGAGCAGGATCGGCACGTTGAGCAGCTTGGTCATGCCTTCCAGGCGGCTTGCGAGATTGACGACCGGTCCGAACACGGTCACGGTGACGCGGTCGTGAGTCCCGATTTTTCCGGCCATTGCGCGGCCGCGCGCGACGCCGATCCCGACGGTGAAGTTTTCCAGCGGATGCCCGGCCTGATGTGCGGTCTCGGCGAAGGCGCGGCGGATGGCGAGCGCGGCGCGGCAGGCGTTCAGCGGCGCTTCCTCCGAACTGAATGGCCAGCCCCAGAATCCCAGTGAGGCATCGCCGAGAAAATCGCCGGTGACGCCGCCGCGCTGCAGATCATGACGCGGTCCAGCAGGCCCGGCAGGTCGTCGGCCGATTCTTCGGCCCTGCGACTGAATCCGCGGAGATCGCAGAACAGCACGGTCACGTCGCATTCGCGCGGCAGCAGCAGCTCGGAATCCAGTCCGCCGCGCTGCGACGCGTTCTCCAGTGCGGCGAGAATCGGGGGGGACAGAAACTGGCGCAGGACGGAGAGGTTTCCTTCGAGCGACCGCAGCCGTCGCGCGGATGCGACAACGTCGGCGACGAGTTCGGTGAACTTGACGTCGGCCTGCAACTGAGTCGGCGCGGGGGTCACCTGGCTGCCGGAGACCTGCGGCAGCCGTCCGGCGACGTACAGTCCCCAGGGTCGTTCCACGCCGGCCGGTTCAACCGGCGAACAGAAGGCCCAGTCGAAGTCCCCCTGCACGGTGTATTCGGCCTGCGCCGGACTGCTGGTCTCCCAGACGTGCAGCACGCTTTGCTTCGCACGCAGCGCATCGGTGACCAGCCGTGCGCTGGGACGGAAGGCGCCCTCGGCTTCTCTCCGCCGCTCCCAGTAGGGCGAGGCGACCCGTCCGTCGGCGGTCAGGCCCACGACGGCCACGCCTTCCGCATGCGGAATGCCGGAGAGCAGGATCGACGCGAGCCGGCCGTACATTTCGGTGTCGCTGGCGGCGCCGGAGATCAGGTCCGGCAGCCGGCTGAGGACCTCGATCCGGCGGTCGGCGTCGCGATAGCGGACCTGCTGCAACTGCTGGCGG
>JAEUIG010000490.1 GCA_016795125.1 Planctomycetaceae bacterium
CGGCGGGCAAGCAAGTCGCAGCGGTCGATGACACCGGGGCGGCGGAGGGTGTGCTGAACTTCGCGTTTCCGGCGGACGGACGGTATACGCTCGCCGTGCACGACCTGAACCGTCGCGGCGGACCGGCGTACTCCTACCGTGTGCAGGTGACGCCGCATCAGGCAGGATTCACGCTGCAGTCAACGGCCGACGCGATCAATGTCGCCGCCGGCGGGATCACGGCGGTGCTCGTGAATGCGACCCGCGTCGAGTACGACGGACCGATCGACCTGTCATTGACGGGATTGCCGGCGGGACTGACGTCGCTGCCGACGCGGATCGGTCCGGGCACGGCGCTGGCCGTCCTCACGGTGCAATCGGCGGCAGATGCAGCGCCCGCTGTTCTGTCGAACGTGCAGGTGGTCGGGACCGCCAACGTCGGCGGGACCGACGTGCGTCGCACGGCCGCCGTCGATACGGCGCTCCGCGGCCTGTGGAGCAACTCGCTGCAGATTCCCGGCGAGCTGACCGAGTCGGTCGCATTGGCCGTCGGTCCGGCGGCGCAGCTCAAGCTGCGAATCGAGCCGGCGGAGATCGTCTTCGGCAAGGAACTCACGGCGAAGGTGAAAGTCATCGCCGAGCGAGGCGAAGGCCTGGATCAGGCAATCGCACTCGTCGTGACTCCTGAAAAAGGGGGACTGCCGGCGAACGTCACGGCCGACGTGAAGCCGGTGGCCGCCGGCACCAACGAAATCGAGATCACGTTCACCGGGGCCGAAAACGCGCCGCTCGGCCCGTTCACCGTGGTGCTGAGCGGATCACATGCCAAGGACAACGTGACGACGACCGCGTCGACGCCGGGCATCGGACTGCGGCTGGAAGCGCCGTTCACCGTGCAGGCATCGCTGCCGAATGCCAAGTTGACTCGCGGAGCGACGACGGTGCTCAAGGTCACGGTGCAACGGAACCCGGCCTTCGCTGGCGAGATCAAGCTGACGCTGGATAAGCTGCCTGCAGGGGTCTCGGCACCGGAGACCGTCGTGCCGGCGGACAAGAACGAAGTCGAGATCGCACTGGCGGCGGCGGCGGACGCTGCCGCCGGCACAGTTGATACAATCGTGATCAATGCAGTGGCTGTTGCGAATGGGAAACAGACGGGGACCGCTGCGGTCCCTGCCGTGACGTTGGAATAAAGCTACGTTTCAGGGGGACGAGGCCGTCTGCGGATGGCCGCGAACAACGACTGCACCGGTCGCAACGATGCGGCACGGGCAACGACAACTGGTCCAATAGGCCTGCCGGATGCTGCGCCATCCCCGGCAACCGACAGTGGAGGGAGACCGCGATGACAAACGTGCGAACGATCCTTTCCGGTTGTGTCCAGCGCCGGGCGCTGGCGGTCCTGTTCGCGGTCCTGGCCGTGCCGGCCGCCGGTCGCGGCGACGATGCCTTGCCGGCCCGCATCGAGCTGATGCCGGGCCACGTGCAACTGCATAACGCCCGGTCGCGGCAACAGCTGGTCGTCACCGGCTTCTATGGTCCGGAAGACATTCGCGACGTGACCGGCACGGTGACGTTCGAATCGACCGACCCGGACGTGGTCCGGATCGACGGTACGGTGGCACATCCGGTCGGCGACGGCATGGCGACGATCACCGCGCGGCTCGGCGACCAGTCGGCCACGGCGCCGGTCATCGTCTGGGGAACCGCAAATAATCCGCCGATCAGCTTTCACAACGAAACGCTCGCCGCGCTCACCAAGGCCGGCTGCAACATGGGCGCCTGTCACGGTTCGCCGTCGGGCAAGGGTGGATTCCGCCTGTCCTTGCGCGGCTACGATGCGCCGCTCGACGTGCTCACACTCCGCACCGAAGCCCTCGGCCGCCGGACCAACATCCTGAATCCGGATGACAGCCTGCTGCTGAAGAAGCCGCTGATGGAAGTCGCCCACGGCGGCGGACGCCGGCTCAAGAAGGGGGACGCGGCGCACACCGTCCTGCGGCAGTGGATCGCCGAAGGCATGCGGCTCGACAACGACACCCATGCCACGCTGGAACACATCGAAGTGCTGCCGAAGCAGCGCGTCTTCCAGGACAATGGAACCCGGCAGCAGCTGTTCGTCTACGGCTACTACAGCGACGGCAGCATCCGCGACGTGACGCCGCTGACGGTGTTCAGCTCGTCGTCGGAATCGATTGCGACCGTGAACGAACACGGGTTGGTGGAGAAGGCCGGACGCGGCGAAGTCGCGATCCTGGCCCGAATTCTCGACAAGATGGACACCGGCTACGTCACCTTCCTGGAAACCGTGCAGGGCTTCGCCTGGAACAACCCGCCGGAATACAACTTTGTCGACCAGCTGGTCGACGAGAAGCTGCAGCAGTTGCAGATTCCGCCGTCTGACCTGTGCAGCGACGACGAGTTTCTGCGGCGTGCGACACTGGACACCACCGGCCGGCTGCCGAGCGTCGCTGAGACGGAAGCGTTCCTGAACGACCTGAGCACGGACAAGCGTTCGCGGCTCGTCGATCAATTGTTGTCCTCGAAGGACCATGCGGCGTTCTGGGCCCTCAAGTGGGCCGACGTGCTCCGCGTGAACAGCGGCAAGCTGAATGCCACCGGCGTGGCGAAGTTCAACCGCTGGATTTACGAAGGCGTGCTGAACGACCAGCCGATGGACGAGTTCGCCCGGCAACTGCTGACGGCGAGCGGCAGCGTGTACGAGAACCCGGCCGCCAACTACTGGCGGGCCAGCCGCGAACCGACCGACGCCACCGAGACGACGGCGCAGCTGTTCCTGGGCATCCGCATCCAGTGCGCGAAGTGCCACAACCATCCGTTCGAACGGTGGTCGCAGGACAACTACTACGGCATTTCCGCCGCATTCGCACGCATCGGCCGCAAGCCGGGAGCGACGACGAACGACGAAGTGATCTTCACTCAGGACGCCGGCGACGTGACGCAGCCCCGCACGGGCAAGACCATGAAAGTCCACCTGCTCCTCAAGGGAGACGTGGACGTCGCCGCGGAGAACGACCGGCGGGCGGTGTTCGCGGAGTGGCTCACGCAGTCCGACAACCCGTTCTTCGCCAAATCGGTGGCCAACCGCATCTGGGGGCACCTGATGGGCCGCGGCATTGTGGACCCGGTCGACGACTTCCGCGATTCGAATCCGCCGTCCAACGCGGCGCTGCTCGATGAACTGTCGCGGCAGTTCGTGGCCAATGGCTTCAGCCGCAAATGGGTCATCCGCACCATCATGAACAGCGCGACTTACCAGCGCAGCTCACGGACGAATGAACTCAACCAGGCGGACGAGATGTACTTCTCGCATGCGACCACCCGCATGCTGACGGCCGAACAGCTGCTCGACGCCATCTGCAGCGTGACGGCCGTGCCGGAAGCGTTCCCGGGGGTGCCGGCGGGGACGCCGGCCGCGCAGCTCCCCGAGCCGCCGAAAGACCATTACTTCCTGAAGATCTTCGGCCAGCCGCAGCGCGAAATGGCGTGCGAATGCGAACGGGCGAACGAATCGAACCTGTCGCAGGCGCTGCAGATGATCAACGGCCCGACCGTGCACAACAAGCTGCGGGACGACGCCGGCCGCATCAACCAGCTCATGGTGGGCGGGAAGACCGACGACGAGATCATTACAGCGCTGTATCTGTCGGCGGTGTCGCGGACGCCGTCCACGGAAGAGCTGACGGCCGCCAAGAACCACATCGCCTCCAGCGAGAACCGCCGGTTCGGCCTGGAAGACGTGGGCTGGGCCGTGCTGAACTCGAAGGAGTTCCTGTTCCAGCACTAAGTGATCCGCTCGCTCCGCGAGCGGAGTGCATCAGCATTGCGGCACACAGGATCGGCTCACGGAGCGAGCCGACTACTTGAATTCGAAACCGGAGCGTGCCCTGCACGCTCCGGTTTTTTGATTCAGCGGCCCCTGGGGCCGGCTGGAAATCGGGGGAATTGTCCGCTTTCACCGTCGGCGAACGGGCCGTATCATGTCGGCGCGCCGGGGACCGGCGCGTCAACCTCCACGAGTCTCGCTCGGCTCCAGAACTGACGACATGCGCGACCAGAACGATGTGCTGTGCCTGATCCTCGGCGGCGGCAAGGGAACGCGGCTGCGGCCGCTGACCGAAGACCGTTCCAAGCCGGCGGTGCCGCTGGCGGCCAAGTACCGGCTGATCGACATCCCGATCTCGAACTGCATCAACAGCGGGATGCGGCGGATCTACCTGATCACCCAGTTCAACTCGGTCAGCCTCCACCGTCACATCCGGCAGACATACCGGTTTGATCCCTTTACCGGAGGCTTCGTCGAAATCCTCGCGGCACAGCAGACGAATGCCGGCGAACTGTGGTACCAGGGAACGGCCGATGCCGTCCGCAAGAACCTGCGATACATCGAGCAGTCCGATGCGCCGTACGTGCTGATCCTGTCGGGCGACCAGCTCTACCGCATGGATTTCTGCGAGATGCTGCAGACGCACCGCGACGCCAACGCCGACGTGACGATCGCCGGCCTGCCGGTCGAGGACGACAAGGCGGCGCAGTTCGGCATCATGCGGCTGGACGATCAGGGCCGCGTGCTCGGCTTCCTCGAGAAACCGCAGACGCACGAGGAACTGGCGCATGTCCGCACCGATCCGCGGTGGATGGCCGACCACGGCGTCGAACCGCGCGGCCGTACGTGCCTCGCCAGCATGGGCATCTACCTGTTCAACCGGCAGACGCTGCTCGACCTGCTGGTGAAGACCGATTACCAGGACTTCGGGCGTGAGGTGTTTCCCGCGGCGATCCGCGCCCGCAAGGTGCAGGTGCACCTGTTCGACGGCTACTGGGAGGACATCGGCACCATCCGTGCGTTTTACGAAACGAACCTGATGCTGACCGAGCCGAACCCGCCGTTCTCGATCGACCACGCGGACGCACCGATCTACACGCATCCCCGGTTCCTGCCGCCGACGCGGGTTGACGGCGCCACGATCATCGGCAGCCTCGTCGCCGACGGCTGCCGCATCGAGCACGGGACGGTCATCGACCAGAGCCTGATCGGACCGCGGTGCATCATCGGTCCGGACGTGACGATCCGCCGCACCTACATGATGGGAAACGACTATTACCCGTGGGACGCGCAGGGCACGAAGAACAGCGGGGACGGCCCGCCGCTGGGAATCGGCGAGCGGACGTTCATCGAAGGTGCGATCGTCGACAAGAACTGCCGCATCGGGAGCGACGTGACGATCAAGCTGCCGCCGGGCTTCCCGCCGGACGGCGAGCGCGGCCCGGTGCTGGTGCGGGACGGCGTCATCTGCGTGCCGCGGAACGCAGTGATCCCGAACGGGTGGACGTTCTGAAAGAGGTCGAGGGTTGAGGGTCCAGGGCCAAGGGGACCGACTCGCGATCACCCCCCTTGACCCTCGCCCCCCTTAGCCCTTGACCCTCACCGCAGCCAGTCGGCGATCCAGAGCTGGCTGGAGCCGTCTTCTGTGCGGCTGCTGGTCCACATCAGCTTGGTGCCGTCGGGACTGAAGACCGGCAGGACGTCGGCCTTGGGATCGAACGTGATGCGGGTGGTCTCGCCGCCGCGCATTGTGTCGCCGTCGTGCTCAATTTCCATCGTGAACAGGTCGAAGTTCGCGGCCTGCGGACCCTGCGAATAATCAGCCCGCGCCCATACGAGGTACTTCCCGGTGGGATGGAAGTACGGCGCCCAGTTGACGGTGTTGAGGTCGCTGGTGAGCTGCACTTCGCGCTGTCCGTCCACGGAGATCGCGAAGAGCTGCAGCATGTGCTCCTGGTCGCGGTCACTGCGGAAGATGACCCACTGGTCGTCCGGTGAGAAGAACGGGCCGCCGTCGTAGCCGTCCACGTTGGTGAGCTGGCGGACGTTCTGGCCGTCGGCATCCATGATGTACAGGTCGGGGTCGCCGTCGCGCGACGAGGTGAACACGATCTGTTTGCCGTCGAACGAGTAGCTCCCTTCGGCATCGTAGCCGGGAGAATCGGTCAGCTGCCGCATGTTGGTCCCGTCGAGATCGACGACGTAGATGTCCATGTGCGGGTCGAAGTCCCATTGATAGCGGCGGCGTCCGCCGGCCGCTTCGAGCTCGCGGGCCTTCTTCTCTTCCAGGGCGATGTCCGGGTGCGTGTGGGCGGAGGCGAACAGAATCTGCTGCCCGTCGCGGCTGAAGTAGGCGCAGGTGGTGCGTCCGCGACCGGTGCTGATCATCCGCGGCGTGCGTTCGTCCACCGGCTGGACGTAGATCTGGTAGAAGGGATAGCCGACCGGATACGCCTGGTAGACGATCAGCGAACCGTCCGGCGAGAAGTAGCCTTCGCCGGCGCGCGGCAACTGGAGGGTGACCTGGCGCGTGTTCGCGAGGTGGGCTGACTCGGATTCAGCGGGTGTTGGATCGGCCGCTGAAAGTGAGTTCACCGCGACGAGTACGTTCACCGCAATCAAAGCTGTCAGGATTTTCATCGAGCCGGTTTCCATGGACAAAGCAAGCATTTGAATCAAGGACGCTGCAGCCCACATGACATTCGTCGCTGCTGGCTGACCGCCGCGCCCTTTCCGTTGGTCAGGGCGTGCCACCCAAAGCCAGGAAACACCGGCGGCTCGCTGACGCGGTCGCACGAATCTCACGTCTTCGCGAAGGTCGTATCATGCCGCCACGGGGCGCGGTACTCGCGGTCGGTCATGCTGTGGGCTTCGCTGTCGCCGACGATCTGTTCCGCCGCCGGGTCCCATTGAATCGGACGCCCGAGACGTGACACGATGTTCCCCAGGTGGCACACCGTGGCGGAGCGGTGGCCGATCTCCACGTCGCAGACCGGCTTCTCGCGCGTCCGCATACAGTCGAGGAAATTCTGCGTGTGATCGGTGCTGCGAACGAGTTGCACCGGCAGACCGGTCACATCGCGCTCAATCAGCTCCGCCGGATCGGACTCCAGCTTGCCGCGATTGACGCCGATCCGGCCTTCGGTGCCGATGAACGCCGTTCCTTCAGGAATGTCCTTCTGCAACTGGCCGAGCGTGAGCTTGATATCGCCCGGGTAAGTGTACGTGAGCCGGCAGGACTCGGTGACTTCGTAACGGCCCTGCGCGTCGTAGGTCGCGGTGCCTTCCACGGCGATCGGGCCGGCGTCGTCCATGCCGAGCCCCCACTGCGCGATGTCCAGATGGTGAGCGCCGAAGTTCGTCATCTGGCCGCCGGAGTAGTCCCACCAGAAGCGGAAGTTGTAGTGCACCCGCTTTTCGTTGTACGCGCGGAACGGCGCCGGTCCGAGCCACATGTCGTAATCGAGTTCACCCGGCGGGGTCGTGTCCGGTCCCAGCGCTCCCGGGTGATTGCAGTCCGGGATTCCGACAAGGACGGTATGCACCTTCCCGATCGCCCCGTTGCGGACCAGCGTGCAGGCTTTCCAGAACTCCTCGCTGCTGCGCTGCTGCGAGCCGGTCTGCACGACGCGGTTGTGTTCGCGGGCGGCGGCGACCATTCTCCGGCCCTCGGCAATCGTCAACGAAAGCGGCTTCTCGCAGTAGACGTCCTTGCCGGCCTGGCAGGCGTTGATTGTGATCAGCGCGTGCCAGTGGTCGGGCGTCGTGACAACGACGGCATCGATGTCGTTGCGATCGAGCAGCCGGCGGTAATCGCTGTAATGCTCAGGCTTGTGGCCTTCGTCGGCAGCAGCTTTGGCGGCCTCCGCCAGCACGTTCTGGTCGACGTCACACAACCCGACGATGTCACAGCCGGCCTGCATGAACCGTTTGAGGTTCCCCTTGCCCTGGTTGCGGATGCCGATCGAGCCGATGCGAATGCGTTCGTTCGCGCCGAACACGCGGGCCGGCAGGACGTACGGCGCGGCGAACGTGGCGGCGGCAGCGGCGAGAAAGGTGCGGCGTTTCATGGCGGTTGAGGATCCGGGATTCAAGGGCGTTCAGCGGCGAGCCAAAGGCGATGCCAAGTGGGTACCTTACCTCCAGAATACCGCATCGCTGGTCCGCTTCCCAAGCCGATGGTGACTGTTCTCGACCGGTTGGGACAATAGAATCAGGGCAACGATCGAAACTTCGACACCATTTGAGCCGCCCGATGCCGCGCATTGAAACCCACTCGACCACGGTTCTGTCGGTCCGCCACAACGGCATGGTTGCCATTGGCGGCGATGGACAGGTCACCTACGGCAACACCGTCCTCAAGCACGATACTCGCAAGCTGCGGCGGATCCTCAATGACAAGGTACTGGTCGGATTCGCGGGTTCGACGGCCGATGCGTTCGCCCTGCTGGAACGGTTCGAAGCGAAAGCGAAAGACTATCCGGGAAACCTGCCGCGGGCGGCGACGGAACTGGCGCGCGAATGGCGGACCGATCGCATACTGCGCCGGCTGGAGGCGATGATGATCGTCGTCAGCCGCGAACACAGCCTGTTGATCACCGGGCAGGGAGACGTTGTGCAGCCGTCCGACGGCGTGCTGGGCATCGGCTCCGGCGGTCAATACGCCGTTGCGGCTGCGCGCGGGCTGCTCAAGCACTCGCCGCTCTCGGCAGCAGAGATCGTCCGCTCGTCGCTCGAGATCGCCGCCGAGATCGACATCTACACCAATACGAACATCGTTGTGGAGGAGCTCGCGGCGGGGTGACAGCCGCAGTTGAGAGCTGAACTGCCGCTCGCCACGCCCTTCGCTGCGCTCAGGCGCGTGCCACCCCTGGAATGGCGGATTCTCGATGGCTGACTGCTGATGCCTGACCGCTGACGGCTGTCTTCAGACCAGGTTGCGCGACTGGCGGCGGTATTCGGCCGCCATGAGATCTTCGAGAAACTGGAGCCGGTCCGGGTCGGTCGGCGGTTCCGTCTTGAGCCGGCGGGACAGCGGTTCCAGCAGCCGGACGAGCATCTGCTCCAGTTGCGGCCGCGGGATGTCGTCCCAGCGGTCGAGCAGGTGTTCGAGAGATTCGTAGTCGCTGAGCTCGAGTCGCGCGAGCGCCGCTTGATCGAACCGGAAACGGGCTTCCGCGATCGGGCGTTCCGCAAGCTCGACGCGGACCCGGCTCAGCGGGGGGGTGCGATCCGACACGACGACCGTGCCGGCCGCCATGTCGCCGAATCGCTGACTGCGGGCCGACAGGACCGGCACGATCCACAGCGGCGCCAGATGGTCGACCGGCCGAAACAGGTTGCGGACGAACACGCTCGTGACATCGAGCGCAAAGCCGTTGGCCTTGACGACCCGCAGACCGATCCAGCGCTTCCCCAGTGTCTGACCGCGCAGGAACAACTCAGAGCAGCCGAAGTAGAGGATGCTGGTGAACCCCAGCACGACGATCGTGCCGCCGATGAAGTACTTGGCGATTTCCTCGCTCGCCTGCGGATCACCCTGTGCCGATTCCAGCCTGTCTCCGATCTCGGCGGCGGAATCCGAGAGGATGCCG
>JAEUIG010000501.1 GCA_016795125.1 Planctomycetaceae bacterium
TCAACCAGCTTGGATGCATCCCGCCCGGCTCCTTTCCGTCCCGGTTTCCGCATGAACCGCGTTTGTCGTCCCGGCATTCACGCACAGCACGCCTTCTCCAGCTTTCTGCCGCTGGTCCCGGAAGGGCTGACAGTCAGCAGCCGGCGGAACATCCTCAAGGCGTCGCTGGCCGGCATGGCGGGGCTGACGGTGCCACGCCTGCTGGAGCAACGGGCCGAGGGAGCCGCGCCGGCTCACAAGAGCGTGATCCTGCTGTGGATGACGGGCGGGCCGTCGCACATCGACACGTGGGATCCCAAGCCGGACCGGCCGTACATCAATCGCGGCCCGTTTGCCCCGATCGCCACGAAGCTTCCCGGTGTGTTCATCTGCGAACATCTGCCGAAGCAGGCCGCGATGCTCGACAGGTTCACGGTCATCCGCTCGGCCGATCCGACCGACAGCAACCATGAACCAAACATGGTCTGGCAGACCGGCAACCGCGCCGCCGAGCCGCGGATCGACCCCCAGAAAGGGGACAAGTGGCCGGCGATCGGGTCGATCATCTCCCGCTTCCGCGGGGCCGCGGACGGGATGCCCCCCTACGTCACCTTTCACAAGGGCAACTCGCACATCGCCTTCGGCGGCTATCTCGGAAAGCAGTACGATCCGTTTGCCGGCAACCGCGCCGCGCGGCTGCCGGAATACGATCACGTCGGCACGCCGCTGAACAGGATGACCGGCGGGGAGATGTTCCAGTTCGCCCGCGGCCTGACTCACGAGCGACTGCTGGACCGCACCGCGCTGCTCAACGACTTCGATGCGCTGCGCCGCGACATCGACCAGCGCGGGTCGCTCTCGGCGATGGACGGCTACTCGCAGCAGGCGGTCGAGCTGGTCGTCGGCAGTCAGGCGCAGGCGGCGTTCGACCTGTCGCGCGAGCCAGAAGACACCCGCCGCCGGTACGGCGATCACCTGTGGTGCCAGCAGGCGCTGCTGGCGCGGCGGCTGGTCGAAGCCGGCGTGGCGTTCGTCACGCTCGACCTGTCGTATCACGCGGCCAGCGGCACCTGGGACACTCACGGAGACAATATCCCGCCGTATGGCGGGATCAAGAAGGGCCTCGGCCCGCTGCTGCCGCTGTTCGATCACCTCCTGACCACGCTGGTGAGCGATCTGGATGAGCGCGGCACACTCGACAACACGCTGGTCATCGCGATGGGAGAGTTCGGCCGCACTCCGTACATGGGGACGCAGGACAGCGTGGATGGGCGCAATCACTGGCCGGCCATCATGTCGATGTGCATGGCCGGTGGAGGACTGCGGCACGGGCAGGTGATCGGCGCATCGGAGTTCGACGGCGGCCACATCGCCGCACGTCCGGTGACGCCCGGCGACCTGGCGGCGACGATCTATCGCCACATGGGAGTGCCGCTGGAGGCGACGTTCGACGACGACCGTGGCCGCCCGCACCCCATCGTGCAGAACAACGGCCAGCCGATCGCGGAACTGTCTTAGGAAAGCGGAGAGCCGAAAGCGGAAAGCGGAAGCTGCTCGCAACACATCAATTTGCAATGTTCAATTTGCAATT
>JAEUIG010000542.1 GCA_016795125.1 Planctomycetaceae bacterium
CAGCACGACGTCCCGCTCGAACGCCGCCTCGCTCTCGGCGCGCTGCAGGAGGGCCTGCACCGGCCAGATCTCCGTCCACACGAACTGCCGGCGGAAATCCCCCAGGTACCAGTCGGCCAGCGCCGCGCCCCCCTGTTCGTCGATGAACGGTGACGAGAGCACTTCCAGCGTGCCGTGCAGCGGATTCGCCATCCGCATTTCGCCGGCCGAAGACGTCACGCCGATCTCGGTCGCGTGCACGATGCTCCGTGCCGTTCCCCGCAGCGCCTCCGGCACCAGCACCTGCCGCGCCGGAGCCACCAGCGGACGCGGCGTCCCGTCGATGCGGTCGTCGCGCACTTCCGTCGCGCGGTACCGCTGCACAGCATCGATGTCCGTCCAGTCCACCAGCGGCACGGCCGCGTTGAACCCGCTCGACGTCGTATTGCCGACGCCAACGTAGTTCCGGTTCGAGCCGTCCGTGTTGTACAGCGCTTCGCCCGTCCCGTTCGGCCGGTACACGAACCGGCTGCTGCCGGCGTCGGCATCGGTGACGGCCCGCACGATCGTCCGCTCCCGCTCCTGCCGCAGGAAGTAGCCGAGCGCCATCGCGCGGCGATTGATCTCCCCGGTCTGATCGAAGCCGATCAGCTCCTCGGTGATGCTCAGGATCCGCCCCTGTTTGCTCTCCTGCGTCGTGACGTACTTCTCCTCGAAGGTCGACTCCTCGTACGGATGACCCTCCGCGACTTCCGTCGGACCGGCCAGCGCCCGGAACCCCGCCAGCTTGCTGTTCCGCAGCCGGCTCGGCATCACGCTGACGAGGCGATCGCCGATGAAGCCCGAGTCGTCCTCGTACCCCTCGATCACCTTGCGGCCGATCAGCTCGCCCGTGACGACCTGGAACAGGTTCGTCCCCACGCCCGGGTTCGATTCGCTGAGCACCTGCGTCAGCGGCGCGTCGCCAATCCCTGTTCCGCGCAGCGACCGCAGCAGCGGCAGCACGCCGCAGGCATCCGCCAGCTCGTAATACGAGAAGTCGTCGACGCCGACCTGCTTCTCATTCAGCAGCTCACAGACCTTCTGATAGAACCCCGCCGCCCCGTGCGACTCAATCAGACCTCGTAACGACGTTCCCTGCATTCCCTGGCTCCCTTCTGGATCGGTCCATGGTCCATCGTCCATGGTCCATTGCGTTTCGATTGGAAGATCCATTGACCATCGACAACGGATCATTGACCGGCGTCAGCCGATCTGTGCATTCACGTTCGCGCTGCCGGCCGCGTACGCCGACGCCAGCGTGACCCGCAGCGTGGTTTGTGCGCCGACCGTGTATTCCGCGGCTCGCGCGATCGCCGCCGCCGCGCTGCCGACCGACTCGAACTGCTGGTTCATCAGCGTCGAACTCGACTCGTCCGGTCCCAGCAGCGCGCCGACCTCGTACGCAGCCGAGGCGCAGTCAAACTCGTAGACGCTGTGCGGGCCGACATCGACCGAGATCGGATCGGTGTCTCCGGCCCGCGACTGCTGGTGCGCCACGCCCAGGAACTTCGCGGCGAAGTTCCCCTGCGTCGTCGCCAGGTTCGTCGTCCACGTGAACGCGGACGCCGGCTTGGCGTCGTCCGTGTCCAGCCACACCAGGTCACCCGCCTCGATCACCGTCGCCGAGTCCACCCGCACCCGCCGCAGCTCCACCTGACCCGACCGAAAGCGCAATCTGTTCATCTCGCTCTGCTCCTCACTGCTTCCCTGGAAGGACGGCGTCGCACGCCGCCTGAAGATCAATGCCGCGTCACCGACGCCGGCCACGAATCGCCGCCACGAAAGTCGCGGCGGCCGAGGCGCCCTCGTCGCGGCGCTCCGCACTCTGCGGCCGCAACAACGACGCCCTGGCAATCAGCTCGCGCCGCTCCGCAACCAGCACCCGTCTCTGCGTCTCGTCGGCGACCGAAAGCTGCTGCACGAACAGCGGCGTCGCCGCGTAGTCCGGCAATCCCGTCTCCGCCAGCATGCGTTGGACGGCAGTCCGCGAAGTCTCTGCATCCCGCCGCCGCTCCAGAACGGCGACTCGCGCCGCCAGTTCGTCGCGCTCGAGCAGCACGGCTGCAAGCCGCGCTTCGGAAGCATTCGCCGCAGCCGCGTCGGTCGTGGCAGGATCGAGCGACTCCCGAAACGTGGTCGTCGTCGCCGGGCCGATCACCGCATCGACCGAGAGCACGTCGTGAATCCGCTCGACGACCGTTCCGTCGCCGCCGCGCTCCGCGAGCACGACATGCGACATCCCCACGCCCGGCGCGTCCGATTCGACCAGCGACAGGAATGTCTGGCCGGCTTCCGTGTCCAGGACCTGGATGTCGCCGCGAATCCGCCCGTCCTCAAAGCGCGGATGAACGACCGACCCGACGAGGTCGCGCGTGCTCCGTTCCTGCGGCCGCTTTGAATCAGCCGCATGATCGAGAAAGACCGGTTTCCGGTCGTACAGTGCGGCGCCGTCGCGCAGCGCGGATTCCGCATACCGATAACCGTTCCTCGACGCCGGACCCGCCAGCGCCACGTTCCGGACGAGTCGCGCGCTGCGCTCGACGCGCGCCTCGCTCCGCCAGTCCGCACTCTGTTCGACCAGCGTCGTTGCTTCGCTCATGGACATCCCTGTTCGAGAGCACCAGCCGCGATTCCGCGCGACCTGCGGCCTGCGCGACCGCGATTTGAGTTGTTTTCCGCCCTACAAAAGCATCTGCAGGCGTTGCGCGCGCTCGCGCACATTCAGAGAAACTGACCGTCGGCGGCGCTCAGAAGACGCGCCGCATCACGCTTGCGGTTTCGCAATTACAGCAACCCGGCAATCGGCTCGCCGTTGTAAATATGATGCGGCCGGTTCGCCGAATCATGCCAGGCGGCCGTCTCCGGGATTCCCAGCGACTGGTAGATCGTCGCCGCCATGTTCTCCGGCGTCTGCGGATCGTCCGCCGGATATCCTCCCTGCTTGTCGGACGAACCGACCACGCGCCCGCCGACCAAGCCGCCGCCCGCGAAGAATACCGACTGCACGGCCCCCCAGTGATCGCGCCCCGGCAGCTTGTAGAAGGCCGGCAGATGCGTAATCTTCGGCGTCCGGCCGAACTCCCCGGCCATCACGATCAGCGTCTCATTCAGCAGTCCGCTGGCTTCCAGATCGTCCAGCAGTGCGGACAACGCCCGGTCGGTCGGCGGCAGCAGCTTGTCCCGCAGGTGCGGCACTGCCTCGCCGTGAGTGTCCCACGACTCGTTGTTGCCGAGGTTCACCTGCACGAGGTTGACGCCGACTTCCACCAGCCGCCGCGCCATCAGCAGCGACCAGCCGAACGAGTTCTTCCCGTACCGCTCCTGCGTCGCGTCGTCCGCGCGCGTCACGTCCAGCGCCTGCTTGATCATCGGATCGGTCAGGAGAGACAGCGCCCCCTGACGGTAGCGGTCGAAGCCCTCAATCTCAGCACTGCGGTCGAGATATCGCCGCTGCTCCTCCAAAGCCGTCAGCAGACCGACGCGCTGCACCAGCTTGCCTTCGGTCAGCCCGTGCTGCAATGACAGGCTCGGCGCCTGGAACAGCCGATTGTCAGCCATTCCGCGTTCCTGGTGATCGAACTGGTATTGCGGGAACGCGCCGTACGACGTGTTGTGAAACGGTGACGCCTCGATGAACCACGGGTCATGCTGCGGCCCCATCTGACCCGCGAACTGTCCCGGAATGACGCGGCCCGAATAGTGCACGAGTCGATCGGGAATCACGGCTGCCGGAGGCAGGTTGTTCCGCGCCTGGGTGACGGCCCCTCCGATCGCAGCGATGGACGGAAAGTCGGTGGGAGTCGGCGCGTCAGAACGGAATCCGACGGGCGCCTGGCTGCGCCCCGTCAGCATGATGTGATGGCCGAGCGAGTGGTCGTTGGACGGATGCGTCAGCGAACGGCACACCGACCACAACCGGCTGCGCTGCGCCAGCATCGGCAGATGTTCGCAGATCTGCAGGCCGGGAGTGGCGGTCGCAATCGGCGCGAACTCGCCGCGAATTTCCGCCGGCGCCAGCGGCTTGGGATCGAAACTCTCGTGCTGCGCTATGCCGCCCGACAGAAAAATATAGATGCATGTCCGCGCACGGGGCGCCACCGCACCCGATGCTTCGCGCAGCCCGGCCAGGTGATTCATCCCCAGCCCAAGCAGGCCGACCGCGCCGGCCTGCACGGCGGCGCGGCGATTCACCAGCAGCGGGTGCGAACAGTGACCCTTCATGCTCACGGACGGCATGCTCAACTCCGGGGCGGCCCCTGTCCTCCATCGGACCGATGCCGCCGATTCTCCAACATGTCTCAACGCATCAGCATACTTCGATTATTGTCCCGCCGACAAGTACGATGACGCCAATTCCAAAGCGGACCGCCCCCCGCCCGATCCCGGCCGACATTGCAATCCCCCCAAAATGACCGCACAATCGGGGCATGGACGCCAACTGCCAACCTGTTGCAGCACTGCCGACTCCGGATGAGTCCGCACCTGTGGCCGCGCACGACGGCGACTATCACCGGCTCATTCTGATCCTCGCGGCCGGCGTGCTGCTCGCCGCCTGCGTCCTGCAGGTGCGCCCCGACCAACGCGTCGAACTCAGCCTGCTGCCCGACTGGCCGTTCCCCGAGGTCTGCCAGAGCAAACGGATGCTGGGCTGGGAATGCCCCGGCTGCGGGCTGACACGCAGCTTCGTGCACCTGGCGCACGGCGACATCCCTGCGTCGCTGGCCGTCCATCCTCTCGGCTGGCTGATCGCGCTGTTCGTCGCGCTGCAGTTTCCCTACCGCGTGTGGGCCCTGCGGACTCCCGGCAGTGCTCCGCTCGGCGAGCGCATCCCCTGGGTCATCGCCGGCACGCTCGTCCTGCTGCTGATCGCCAACTGGCTCGCCCGGCAGCTCACCTGACGCGCCCGCGCCACTCGCGAGCCCTGCGTCATTCGCCGCTCGCGGTTTCGCGAACGTATCCCCGCACGTACACGTCGCCGCCCGGATGCTGCACATTCACATTCACCAGCCGGAGCGCGTCCGGCATATGCGCAATTCCTTCCCCTCCGATGGGTGAGAACGCATCGATGCTGCCCGCGAGCGTGGGAGCGATGAACGCGTGCACTTCATCGATCAGTTGTCCGTCCAGGCACGAACCCAGGAGACGACTTCCGCCTTCGACCAGAACGTTCGTCATCCGACGCTGGCCCAGCTCGCTCAGCAACATGTGCAGCGGCACGTGATGGCCGTCGTCGAGGCGCAGGACTTCGACGCCGGCGCGCGCCAGTTGAGCGCAACGTTCAACTGAGGCCCGGTGCGAGACGGCCACGATCACGGACGCTTCGTGAGCGGTCCGGACCAGTTGACTGCCGAGGGGGAGTCGCGCTTCACTGTCGACAACGATCCGCACCGGGGTCCGCGGACCTGGCGGACGCGCCGTCAGCAGGGGGTCGTCCGCCAGCGCGGTGCCGATCCCCACGATGATCGCATCCATCCGGCCGCGCAGCTCGTGCACGATGCGCCGTGATTCCTCCGAGGAGATCCACTTCGAATCTCCGGTCCGCGTCGCCAGCTTGCCGTCGAGCGTCATTGCCCATTTCGCATGGACCCACGGCAGCCCGCGCGTCATGAGTTTCGTGAACGGCGCGATCAGCCGGCGGCCTTCCTCCGCCAGCAATTCCGTCTCGATCTCGATGCCTGCTTCCCGCAGCAACTGCAAACCGCGACCGGCCGTGTGAGGCGCGGGATCGGGAGTGCACACCACTACCTTGCGGATGCCGGATGCAATCACGCGCGGAGCACACGCAGGCGTCTGGCCGACATGCGCGCAAGGCTCCAGTGTGACGTACAGCGTGGCGCCCCGCGCCCGTTCTCCGGCGGCGTTCAGCGCGACGACCTCGGCATGCGGTCCGCCGAACTTCGTATGCGCGCCTTCGCTGATGAGTTGCAAGCGGTCGTCCACGACGACAGCGCCCACGCACGGGTTCGGTTCGACATACCCACCCCACTGCGCCGCCAGCTCGAGCGCCCGGCGCATCACATCGACAGGTTCCGCGAATGCCCCCATCCGCGCCTCGTAGTGCTCTGACCAGCGCTGTTTGTCAGCCACGCCCGCTTGAACTCACGAAAAGAAGCTCACCACGGAGTGCACGGAGAACACGGAGTCAGCGAATCCCTCTGGTCTGCGATTCTCCGTGACCTCCGTGCACTCCGTGGTAAATCTGGCCCTTCGAATTGCTGCTGCGCTCACGATCTCGGAGCCTGACAGTTATCGATGGTCAGACCACTACCGGTCGCCAGGCAGCCACAGCTTCTTCTCGCCCCCGGCCGCCGCGCCGACCGGCGACCAGCTCTCGGACGTAGCGGCCGACAGATCCGAGGCCGTGAGAATTGCATTCTCCCACGGTGCGGGAATCCCGAGGGCCTCTACGGTCTGCGACAGCATCTCGCGCAAGCCGGGGAGCTTGGGCGCATAAGTCTGCCACAAATCGCGCAGCAGGGCATCCAGTTCCGGCCCCGGCTCGGCATTGGAGCGCGTTGTCAACTCGCGCATCCGCCACCGCGCCAGTTGCTCGAATTTCTGCGGGCCGTCTTCCACGCCCGCATGCCCTCGTGAAATCCACTCCAGTGCTTCGTCCGTCTGGAACGAGTCGTCGCAGATCTGGCTGAGCACGAGGATGAACATCTGCCGCTCTGCCGCGCCGAACTCGGCGTCCTCAATGGCATGTTTCAGAATCCGCATTGCAAAGCCGGGATGACGCATCAGCATCGCACGCTGCGCCAGTTGTTCCACCTGCTGATGGTTAAGCGATCCGGGGTCGACCCGCAGGCATTGTGCGAACGACAGCATGCTGACGTTCGTCCCGGCGTCGGCGCGAATGGCCGCGACCTCCGGCAGCTGCAACTGCTCCCGGAGCGTCCCCACGTCGAGGATCGTTCCGCGACGCGCACACGCGGCGTCCAGCACGTTGATCGCCGCCGCGAGCGGCGCCCGCAGTTCCGGAACTCCGGCCGCATCGCGAGGAGTCCGCCCTCCCAGTGCGGGTTGCGGCGTCTGCGGCCACTTTTCGTGGACTGATTTCTGCCATTCCGCATGCAGCACGCGAGTGGCATCCGCGTTGCGCGCGGTTTCGTCGAAGTAGAGCGACTCGAACACGTCGTTGAAGTTATCGACGCCGGCAGCATTGGGAATCGGTTCCGCATCGGCGCTCGTCGTCGCCGCGTCTCCGGCCGCTGCCTGGAACACGGCGACTGTGGCTTCCGAGAGCGCCCCTTCGAAGCCCGACGCCAGCGCCAAACCCTGCGGGCCGGTCTCCGAGTTGCCCGTGAACACCGTGATCGCGCCGATCGACCGGGGAACCGTTTCCAGGGAAACTTCCGAATCAGCCGCCGGCCGGTCGCGATCCAGCACGACGTATCGCGCCGTCAGCGCGCCGCGCGTCGCCTCGACCTCTTCCTGGGTCAGCATCGCCCGCGACAGTCGCGGCACGGCGTCGAGCAGTGACAGCAGCCGCGCTACCGAGGGCACATCGTACTGGTGCGAAAGCATCCGCGACCGGCGGTCGGGCGACTGCCGGTCCAGGAGCTGCGCCAGTGTCTCACAGTCGACCGCCGTCTCAAAATCGGCATATCCCGCGGCCGCCTTGTGCAGTGCCGTCGCGGCCAGATCATCCGCGCCGTCCCACGCCCGGTACAGCCCCACCGTATGCCAGAACTCCGCCGGCTGCTCGGCGGCAGCGGCGACCGTCGTCAGATGTTCCGCCGCCTCGTGCCAGCATCCGATCGATCCCAACTGCAGCGCGCGCGCCAGCGCATCGCTCAGCGGAGCCGGAGGGGACCAGGCCGGCATCGGCTGTGAACCCCGGAACGGGTACGGAACCGACTGATTCCCGTCGAATTCGTACACCATCGAGAACGCCGCCTTGCGCTGCTCCGCGTCGCTCCACCGCAACGCCAGCGCCAGGTGCTGTCTCGCCGACAGGCAGTGTCCGTGGCTCAGGCAGGCGATGCCGACGTCCGTTGCCAGCGACGCAATGAACTCCTGAAAGTCCCCGCCGCCGAACCGGAACGCGCGATGGATCGCCCGCTTCGCCTCCGGGTATCCGGCCGCGCCGTAGGCAGCGATCCCGTAGAGCACATTCGCGAACGCGTGATCCTGGTGCTTTCTTAAAAAGGTCCGGAGGATCGTTTCCGCCTCTTCCGACCGTCCTTCGCTGAGCAGCAGCATCGCCGTCCGCGTCGTCACCCACGGGTTGTCCGGATGGGTCTTGTCGAGCTTTTCCAGCAACTGCAGCGCCATCCGCGGCTGGTTGTTTTCCTGCAGCCGGGTGACCTTTTCCATCTCACCGTACAGCGCATGGCAGCAGAACTTGATTTTCTTCTTGCTGCCGCACGGGCACAGTTCATAAGGGTCCATGTTATGGCTTTCGTTTCCGTCAGTCCGTTCGCAGCAACTGGGCCGCGTATGTTTCAGCGGTTGCGGAGGCCGATCGGCCGCGCCCCGCGACAGTGCAGATTTCGACTCTACTTGATGCCTGAGATTCGCGACAGCCTTTGCAACGGGCCTGAACGAACGGCGGGGTTCGGCGCCGCCGGACGTCAGATGTCGAGATCCGCCACCTCCAGCGCGTGCTTCTCGATGAACTCACGACGCGGCTCAACATGGTCCCCCATCAGCACGCGAAAAATCTCTTCCGCGGCAGCCGCATCCTCGAGCACGACCTGCTTGAGGATCCGGTTTTCCGGGTCCATGCTCGTCTCGAACAGCTCGTCGGGGTTCATCTCCCCGAGGCCTTTGAAGCGGGTGTGCGTGAGACCACGTTCGCCGATTTTCCGCAGCGCCGGCACCAATTGCCGCAGGCTCGTCAGCCGCTTCATGTCGGAGTCGTGCTCAACTTCGTACGGGTACACCTGCTCGGCGTTGACCACTCCCGCCGTCAACAGATCTTCCAGCGAAGCCTGGAATTCGGCCTGCAGCCGCTTCAGGCCTTCGTTGATCGATCGGACTTCGTGCAGGTCGGTCACGTGCAGCACAGGCGCTGCGGAGTCGGCCTTTGCGTCGCCCGGTGTGGCGGTCTTCTCTGCGTCTTTGGGCTGAGCAGACAGATCAGCGACGGACAGTTCGCGCCCTGCCTTGTGCTGTTCCGCCGTGAGGAATGCATCCAGCTCGCTTTTCGTGCTGAACCAATGCTCGTGGCTTCCCAGGAACACGCGGAACCTCGGCAGCAGACCGTCGCTCGTCACATGGCGTGCGATTGTTCTGAGCTCGATGCCGCGCCGCTCCAGGGCCGTCAATGGTTCTTCCAGTGCCTCCAGCACCGCCGCCAATGCGGATAACTGTGCGCCTCCGATGACGTGCGGCGTCCCGTTCCCAGCCGCCGAACCCTGTCGCCCGACGAAGCGCAACTGCGATCCGTCCAGCCCCAGGCCCAGCAGCTCGCCCATCATCTGTTCGTGGGTCTGCACATACCGCGGCTTCTGATTGCGACGGTTCTTTTGAATGACGCGGTACAGCGGAGGCTGCGCGACGTACACGCACCCCTGCTTCACCAGTTCCCGCATGTGGCGGAACATGAACGTCAGCAGCAGCGTGCGGATGTGCGAGCCGTCGATGTCCGCGTCCGTCATCAGGATGATCTTGCCGTAACGCCGCTTCAGGACTTCCTGGTCTTCGGCAACCGGGGAGATGCCGATCGCCTTGAAGATCGCTGCGACCTCCGTGTTCCCCAGCACTTTGACGAGCTGCGCCTTCTCGACGTTCAGAATCTTGCCGCGCAGCGGCAGGATCGCCTGGTGCGCCGCATCGCGGCCGGTGTCGGCCGAGCCTCCGGCCGAGTCCCCTTCGACGAGGTAGAGTTCGGAGACGTCGAGGCTGTGATTGCGGCAGTCGCGGAGCTTTTCCGGCAATCCGCCGCCGGAAACCTTGTTCTTGTCGCGGGCGAGGTCGCGCGCCTTGCGGGCCGCTTCGCGGGCTTCGGCGGCGCGCAGGCCTTTGGTCGCGATGTTCTTCGCAATCGCCGGGTTCTCCTCGAAGAACCGGGTCAGTCCGTCGCCGACCACCGAGTTGACCGCCCCTTCGACCTCAGGATTCGTCAGCTTGATCTTCGTCTGCGACTCGAACTGCGGATTCGGAATCCGCACCGTGATCACCGCCGCCAGCCCCTCGCGGAAGTCCTCCCCGGAAGGAACCATGTCCTTGAACAGGTTCTCATTGCGGCCGTAGTTGTTCATCGTCCGCGTGAGCGCCGTGCGGAACCCGCTGATGTGCGTGCCCCCCTCGGAGTTGTAGATGCCGTTCGCATAACAACGGACGTTCTCGCTGTAACCGTCGTTCCATTGCAGCGCGACATCGACGCGCGTCGTATCCACCTCTCCCTGAATGCGGATCACGTCCGGCGTGATCGGCGTTTCCGTCCGGTTCAGGAACCTCACGAATTCCCGCAATCCGTCCTCGTAATGGAACGCATCCGACTGCCCGGAGCGTTCATCCTTGATGTGCACCCGGATGCCGGCATTGAGGAATGAACAGTCCTGCAGCCGCTTGTGAATCGTGTCGTAAACGAACGCCGTGTTCGGGAAGATCTGCGGATCGGGCTTGAACAGAATCTTCGTCCCGGTCTGGTCGGTCGTCCCGAGCTTGGTCAGGCCGCTGACCATCTCGCCCCGCGCGAATTCCATCGTCCAGACGTGCCCCTCGCGCCGGACTTCGACTTCAACCCACTCGCTGCACGCATTGACGGCAGTCAGGCCGACGCCGTGCAGGCCGCCAGTACCCGTCGCATACGCCTTGCGGTCGAACTTCCCCCCCGCGTGAATCTCCGTGAACACGACCTCGAGCGCCGAGCGGTTGTCGAGGTCTGGAATCGGTCCGACCGGGATCCCGCGTCCGTCGTCGACGATCTCCACCGAGCCATCGCCGAACAGCGTGACCGACAGCGTCCCGGCAAACCCGTTGACGTACTCGTCGAGCACGTTGTCCGTAACTTCGAAGACGAGGTGATGCAGACCGACCAGGTCGGTGCCGCCGATGTACATCGCCGGCCGCAGTCGGATGCCCTCGATTCCCTCGAGGTGCTGAATTTTGTCCGCGCCGTAGTCCGCCGACGCGCGGCGTCGCGCTTCTTCCGACTTTCCGCCATTTCGCTCCACTGAACCTTCAGACACGCTGATTCTTCTCCTGATTCCTTGCCGTGCACGTCGCCGCGGTCTTCCAGCCGTTCGCCGGCCCCAATCATGTACTCCGACCGCCAGAACCCGTCGCTGAGCTCCGCAGCTGAAACTTCAAGCCTTTGATCCGACGCCCTTCCGAGTCGCCCCGCAGCGCTTCCAGCAACTGGTGCGAGTGGAACGATGTCAGTTCCCCCAGCAGCGCCGTGCTGGAGACCCCGACCACCAGCGCCCCGTTGCGCAGGCCGATGACTTTCGTCCGCCCGCTGATCTCCGGACCGGCGATCCGCTCCCACAATTCGGCCAGTTGCCGGTTGCCCTGCGAACGGCCGTGGCCACGCAGAACATTCAGCTGCGACAGGATCTCCGCCAAAGCGCGCGGACCCTTGTTTTCCCCCGGTGCTCCGGCGTCCGATCGAGTCCCGCCGCTGGCACTCCGTCCGCGTTGCGGTCCTGACGGCTTTGAGTCGCGTCTGATCGGTGACATCGCTTAACGGTCCGGCGCCAGCGGCATCACCACGTAGGTGTAGCTCCCGTCCGCCCGGAACACCGCCGCACTGTTCGGATCGTTCAGCTGCAGCGTCACGGCCGCCGACGGCTCCAGCACGCGCAGAAAATCTGCGACGAACTTGGGATCAAACGTCACCATGATGCTCTCACCGTCGTACGCGATCGGCATCTCCACCTTCGACGTGCCGACATCGGCCGCCTGGCTCTCCAGCGTCAGCGTGCCGTCCTGGAATCGGAAGTCCACCCCCCGGCTTTCGTCGTTGGTCACGATCATGGCCTGCCGCACTGCCGAATGCAGCGGGCCGACCACCAGCTCAATCTGGGTCTGGCTGTCGCGCGGGACCACGTCCTGGTACTTCGGGAACCGCCCCTGAACGAGACGCGCGTAGATGGTCGACAATCCCGACTGCACGACCACGTCGTGCGCATGGACTGCAATCTTGACCGGCTCTTCTCCGCCCAGGCTCCGCTCGATCATCGACATCGCCTTGGACGGCACCACCGGCTGAACAGCCGCCGCAGCCGCGCCATGGGCTTCTGCCGCAACCGGACAAACCGCCAGGCGCCGACTGTCCGTCGCTGCCAGCGTCAGTCCCTGATCGTTGAAGTCCAGGAGCACTCCCCCCAGGGCATACCGCGTGCTCTCGACATCCGCGGCGAACAACGTCCGCTGGATCGCCTGCTTGAGCGCCGCCGCCGGCGTGGAGAAGTACTGCTCGTCCCCGAATCCCGGCACGTCCGGAAACTCCGCCGGATCGCTGATCGAGAGCCGGAAGTCGCTGTGACCACAACGCACGCGCAGCGCATCTTCCGTCGCTTCAATCGTGACGACATCCTCCGTCACCTCGCGCAGAATGGCCGAGAGACGCTGCAGCGGCAACAGCACGTCGCCATCCGCGTCCGCTTCGACTTCGGGCAGGTCATACCGGATCCCGACTTCCTGGTCGGTTGCAATCAGCGTGGCCTTCCGATCGGCGACATGCAGCTTGACGTTCCTAAGGATCTCTTTCGGCGTCCGTGTCGGAACGACGCCTCCGACGTTCTGCAGCCCGGCTGCCAATTGCGCCCGTTGGCACATGATCTTCATTGTTCGCACTCGCGAGGATGTTCGATGTCGTGAGCTGACCGCCTCGTCCGCCGGTTCGAGTTCACTTTCCGGACAGGAGGGGAGGGAGTTTTTCTGGCCTGTATTTATCTTCTCAGCAGTAGTCTTTCAGGCCCTGTGCCTGTATGTGAACGAAAGTCGTCCGCATCACGTAAGTATATGCAAATCAATGGTTTGTCTCAACGCATCAGCGGTAAAAACCCGTCGAAAAAACGCTCGTCTCCTGTTGGCGATCTGTTCCCCGGCGGAGGTCTGATTCACATTACGCAAGCCGCTCGCCACGGCTTCGTGGATTTCATCCCGTCGCACGTCGTTTTGCCGCCCGATTGTTCACAGGTTTTCGACGTGAGCTTCCCTGGGGACGGGCCAGGCTGCGGCGAACGTTGTTCGTCAGCACCCGCAGCCTCGCGTCGTTTTCCAGCTGCTGTTCAAAGCGCTCGCACGCGTAGACGACCGTACTGTGAGTCCGTCCGCTGAAATACGCGCCAATCTCGGAGCAGCCGGCCGAGGTCACCTCGCGACTCAGGAACATCGCCGCCTGACGGGGAAGCGTCGCCGGCGCGACCCGCGAAGTGGATCGCAACTCTCGCAACGTGACCCCGAACTGCCGCGCGACCTCCCGCGCCACATCCGACACACTGCGCGGTTCACGACCCGGTTCACCCGCCTGCAATTCACGCAGCAGCGACACGCTGATCGCACATCGCCGCTGCTGGGCGGCCTGCACGAGTCGCCTGAGATCCCCTCGCAGTTCCAGCGGGGAATGCCCTTCCGGCTTCGCCAGCAGTTCCAGCACGTCCAGGCCGACCGGCACCTGCAGGAATGCGGCAAAATGCTTCAACAGCTTGAATCGAGAGGCACTGCCCGGCAGCGCGACCGTGACACTCACGCCGCCGTGGCAGCGGCTGCACAGGCGGGGAATCAGTCCACGGATCTCCTGCGGCGAGCCGGAGCATGTTAAAACGACCTGGCCGCCGGCGGCCAGAATCTCATCGACGAGCGAAACAAAGGCCTCCTGCGCCGCCGCTGAAATTCGGAAACCCTGGAGGTCTTCGCAGAGCAGCACCGAGTGGGCGAGGTACAGCTCGCGCATTTCCACCAGTCGCCGTGCACGCACGGCTTCCGTCCACTCGGCGACGAACTCCTCAGCGGTGACTTCGATGATCTGCGATAAATCGGCCGCCGATCGGCATTCCAGGAACACCTGGTTGAGCAGGTGGGACTTGCCACATCCCGCAGGGCCGCACAACGTCAGCAGCTGGCCGGGCCGAGTCGCGCGGGCATCTCGCAACTGCGTGGCTGCGGCGAACGCCAACTGGCACTCGGGCAGAACGAGGAAAGAATCGACAACGCGCTGAGTGCGCGCCGCACCGCCGCGAGACACGGGAATTCCTCCGTGAGGAGTGTCGGAACCGGCCCGGAATTCTACCGTGTCTCGCCCCGCAACTGTAGTGGTGCGACAGATTCCAGATCGTTGGCATCGACACAAAGCCACAAAGTCACGGAGACGCACAGAGAGAGGGGTCAGGAACTCCGTCTTTGCGCGTCTTTGTGTCTCCGTGACTTTGTGTCGAAAGTGGTGACATCCTCACTTTGCCGTGACGATGTTGACCATCCGGCCCGGCACGATCACGATCTTCAGCACGGCTTTCCCGGCCAGCTGCGCCTGCACTCCCGCGTCCGCCAGCGCGATCTGTTCGGTCGTTGCCTGGTCCGCCCCCGCCGGCACCTTGATCCGCGCGCGGACTTTGCCCGAAATCTGCACCGGCAGCTCGATCTCGTCCGCGACCAGCTTCGAAGGATCGAACTCCGGCCACGGCTCGTAAGCCAGGGTTTTTTCGTGACCGAGCAGCGACCACAGTTCCTCGGCAATGTGCGGTGCGAACGGCGACAGCAGCAGCACGAACGGTTCCAGCACGGCGCGCGGCCGCGCCTCGCACGAGGTCAGTTCGTTCGTGAACTCCATCATCCGGCTGATCGCCGTGTTGAATGACAGCTTCTCGATGTCTTCGGTCACCGCCTTGATCGTCTTGTGCAGCAGCCGGACCTGGTCGGCGGTCGGCTCAATGTCCTGCACCGCGGCGTTCAGTCGCACGTCGTCCGCCCGGTCGTCGACAAGCAGCCGCCACACGCGTCCCAGGAACCGGTACACCCCTTCGACGCCGCTCATGCTCCAGGGCTTCACCTGCTCCAGCGGGCCCATGAACATCTCGTACATCCGCAGCGAATCCGCGCCGTACTCGGCGACAACATCGTCCGGGTTGACAACATTCCCACGCGATTTCGACATCTTGAACGCACGGCTCTCGACGGCGATCTCCGGCCGCCCCTGCAGCACCCACTCGTTCCCCTGCTTTCCGACCTGATCGGCCGGAATCTTGACGGCCACCAGCGGCGCATTCCCCTTCTTCGTGATCGGCGCACCGTTCGCATCAATCGTCACGTCACGCAGAGACACCCACGCCGACGAGGTCACATCCGTGAATTCGCAGACGTCTTCGTTGTCATCCTCCGCTTCCCGCTTTCCGCTTTCCGCTGTTCTGGCGTAGCCCGTCAGCTCCGCCTCCCCCAGAATCATCCCCTGGTTCACCAGTCGGCGGAACGGTTCGACCGTCGAGACGTGGCCGCGGTCGAACAGCACCTTGTGCCAGAACCGCGCATACAGCAGGTGCAGCACGGCGTGCTCTGCGCCGCCGATGTACAGGTCGACCGGCATCCAGTACTTCTCGACCGCCGGATCGATGAACCGCTGGTCGTTCTTCGGA
>JAEUIG010000553.1 GCA_016795125.1 Planctomycetaceae bacterium
GATGAGCCGGCCGCGCTGCTGGACGCCCTGCGCCGGCCGATCAGTTCGCCGCCGCTGTCGCAATTGGTGACCGCGGGTCAGCGGGTGGTGATCGTTCACAGCGACATCACGCGACCCACACCCAACGACCGCATGCTCCCAGTGGTGCTCAGGGAACTCGAAGCGTCCGGAATCTCGCGTCCAGACATCACACTCATTAACGCTCTCGGCACGCATCGGCCGCAGACGGAATCCGAACTGCGCCGCATGCTCGGGGATGCCGTCGTTGACAACTACCGCTGCCTGCAGCACGACGGCAACGATGACGCGAACCTCGTCTCGCTCGGCCGGACGTCAATAGGCCACCCGGTCCGGCTGAACCGAATGCTGATGGAGGCGGATGTCCGCATTCTCACGGGATTTGTCGAACCGCATTTCTTCGCTGGGTTCAGCGGAGGGCCGAAAGCGGTCCTGCCCGCATTGGCCGGCGCGGAGAGCGTGTTGTCGAATCATGGCCGGGAGATGATCGGCCACCCGAACGCGACCTGGGGCGTTACCGAGGGCAACCCGATCTGGGAGGAGATGCGGGAAGTCGCGCTGATGGCGCGGCCGACGTTCCTGCTCAACGTCACGCTCAATTCGGAGCGGCAGATCACCGGGGTGTTTGCCGGCGAGATGCTCGCGGCGCATCGCGCTGCGTGTGAGGCCGTTCGGCAACAGGCGATGGTCGCGGTCGACTCGCCTTACGATGTCGTGGTGACGACCAACAGCGGCTATCCGCTGGATCAGAATCTGTATCAGTGCGTCAAAGGGATGAGCGCCGCCGCCCGCATCGTGAAGGATGGCGGCTGCATCATCATGGCGGCCGAATGCCGCGACGGCCTGCCCGATCACGGCCAGTACGCGTCACTCTTGAAAGCCGCCGGCGCGCCACAGGGATTTCTCGACATGCTGGCCCAGCCCGGTTTCGCAGCGCCGGACCAGTGGCAGATCCAGGTGCAGGCCCAGATCCAGCAGCGCGCGACCGTCTACGTGTACAGCGACGGCCTTACGGACGCGCAGATCAGCGATGCGCTCTTCACTCCGTGCCGCAACATTACGTCAATGGTTGGCCAGTTGACGGCTCAGGCCAGCGGCGCCCGCGTCTGCGTTCTGCCGGAAGGCCCACAGACGATAGCATACATCGCCTGATGCGACAATCAGCGAACGTTTGCAGCCGATCAGTGGAGCTTGAGGAGCATCAGCGATTCTTATCCGCCGGCTCCGCCGGCGGTTCGATGATCCACGAATTCGTCAGCGCATTTCCGAACCGCTCGAAATCGCGGAATGACCACACGACGCGCTTCTGGCGATCGAGTTCGATGACTTGCGGGTTCTCAGGGCCGGCGTGGCAATTGCCAATCACGAGGTTCCCGTTCCGGAGGACCTGCACCGTCGTCACCCAGGCCAGGGTAATGCCCGGCAGGTCATGCTGGGACAACTGCCAGACGACCTCCCGTTCCGGAGTGACTTCAATCACTCCGTGGCCGTTTCCGGTCGTGATCAGCGTATTACCGGAGGGCAACCTCAACGCCGCGAAGCACTGGTTGCCATACCCTTCCGGCCCGTGACCGTCGCGTCGTTCGCGGCCGAACAGCGGCACCGCGTAGTCCCAGACCACCTGGCCTGTCGCATCGTATTCGCGAACGACGCCGTCGTTCTCATGGCAGACGAGATACCGGTCGCCGACGACACGCACCAGCCGCGTATCGTGATGGGGATGCGGCCGATCGACGCGCAACGGAACCGTTCGCAACAGGCGTCCATCGAGCGCAATCTCGGTGATTCGCGCCGGGCCGGACTCCGCGAACATCGTGCGCCCGTCGCCCAGCCGCTCGAATGCATGCACCTCCACCGGTCCGCTGTCCGCCGGGATTTCGTGTTCCCAGACAACCTCACCAGTGGAGAGATCGGCCTCGACCAGGCGTGTCCACGAGGTCTGCAACAGCAGGTGTCCATTCGGCAACAGTTGCAGGTCGTGCAGCGGGCCGATCTTGTGCTCCCACTCCGTCTCGCCGGCTTCGTTGATGAGCGCGATCCGCCCTGTGGAGGAGTCGGCTGCAATGAATCGGTGCTGCACATCCGCCGCATTCGCGAACGGCGACATTGAGCCCCAGACGAGGGCAGCGCACAGCGGCAACGCGACCCGTGCACCACGAATCCGACAGCCAGGGCGATGAGTAAGCATGGGAGCGATGATACGTTGAGTGAGCGCAATTACTATCAATAGGTCCAAGTCCGCGCAGAAGTGTTGCGATCGTGAATTACACGTACCCCAAAGGGGTTCCAGAACATAGCCCAGGGTCGGCCGCGCAGCGGGCGCACCCTGGGTCGCCGATCACTTCTCACCACGAACCCTGAAAGGGTTCCACAACGACTCTTCCAACGAACTTGGCGGGATTCCCGAACGTCGTGCAACCCTTTCAGGGTTGGTTCGGGTTGGTGGTCGTTCTCAGGGTGCGCTCGCTTTGCTCGCGACCCTGGGCTGCATTGTCAAACCCCTTCGGGTTAACAAGTTCTACCACCACTTCTGTAGAGCGGATTCGGAACTGCATGAATATGCAACACCCGATGCCGGACAC
>JAEUIG010000141.1 GCA_016795125.1 Planctomycetaceae bacterium
CAGAGCGGCGCTTTCGTAAAGCGCAGGTCGTCAGTTCAAATCTGACCGGTGGCTTTTCTGCTGCGCGGTCGCGAAACCGCAGACGGCGGTCGTTTGTCTCAAAAACGATAGGAGCCGCGGCCGCGCCCGACGCGGTACATGGTCGCGTGATCCGTCCCCGGGCGAATGCTCGTGTTCCTGGGGCTCAGGAAATGGACCTTGTCCAGCAGCCAGGTCGCAGCGGCGCCGATGGCGAAACCGCCGATGTGTGCCCACCAGGCGACCCCGGTCGACTCGACGGAATTGATCGAGCTGACTCCCTGGAAGAGCTGCATCAGCATCCAGATGCCGAGGAAGACCGGCGCGGGGATGACGGACATCTGCAAGATGGGGCCCAGCGGGATCAGTGCCTGCACGCGCCCGTGGGGATAGGACACCATGTAAGCTCCCATGACGCCCGCGATGGCTCCGCTGGCGCCGATGGTCGGCATCGTCGATCCAGGGGCCGAGGCCAGGTGCGCGAGGCTCGCGGCGGCGCCGGCCGTCAGGTAGAAGAGCAGGTAACCGAAGTGACCGAAGCGGTCTTCGACGTTGTCGCCGAAGATCCACAGGAACCACATGTTGCCGAGGAAGTGCATCCAGCCGCCGTGCAGGAAGATGCACGTGAGCAGCGTGAGGACTGCCGGCACGCCTGCCGGTGCGGCCGGACGCATGACGGTGCGGACGACCGGGACGTGTACGACCTCACCCGACGGCAGCCGGCGACGCTCAAAGTTGCCGGTCTCTTCCTGCGCGACCGGAATCTCAATCGACTGCGACGGGTGCAGCACGCGCGCGGGGATCATGCCGAAGCGTTCGACGAGCGTGGCGTTGTCCGGCGGCTCCATGAGCTGCGCCAGAAACACCAGGCCGCAGGCGGCGATCATGGTGACGTTCACGACCGGGAACGATCGTGACGGGATGTTGTCGCGAAGAGGGATCATGATGCGAGCATGCAGGTGACGCGGGCCGCTGGCGCACGATCATACGCGGAGTCGATGTCGCCGCACTACGGCCGCCGGTATGCTGGCTGAGCGGTCAAGTCGATCGCCTCCCTCTCCCCCGCTTGTCGCGCCGACGACACGCTGATCATGTTCGAGGGAGCGGGTCGGGGTGAGGGGTATCAGCGGAGCGCTTGTACTGCCCCTTATCCGGCCTTTCGGCCACCTTCTCCCCGCGTTGACGTCCTGTTGCGTCGAGAATCGATTGCGGGGAGAAGGACGCGATTGAAAGTCGTTTGAAACATTCGACCAAACAACTTCGGAGACTCGCCATGATTCGCGCTGCCTGCCAGTCACTGCTGTTGTGTGTTGCCGCTGCCGCCGTGTTCGGCGCGTCGCGGGCTGATGCCGGCGCCGCCGACAAGCGGCTGGATATTTACTTCATTGATGTCGAAGGGGGCGCGGCGACGCTGCTGGTGACTCCGGCCGGCGAATCGATCCTCATCGATTCGGGCTACCCGGACAACCAGGGACGCGACCTGAACCGGATCCTGCACGTCGTTCGCGATGTGGCGAAACTGAAAGGGATCGATCACGCGGCGGTCACACACTGGCACCGCGATCACTACGGCAACCATGCGGCGCTGGCGGCCGAGATCAAGATCGGCGACTTCTACGATCGCGGCATCCCGGATGCGCTGCCGGAAGACCCGGAGTTCACGACGCGGATCGCGGATTATCGCCGCGCGTCGCAGAACCAGTCACGCACGCTCCGCGCCGGCGATGATTTTGACCTCGATTCGCCCTCCGCGCCGCTGAACGTCCGCGTCATCACGGCCGACCGCCAGGTCGTGGCCAACACCGGCAAGCCAAATCCCTTTGCCGATCGCCATGTGGCGCAGGCGGAAGACACCACCGACAACGCCGCCAGCCTGAGCCTCTTGTTCACGTTCGGCCAGTTCAAGTTCCTGTGCTGCGGCGACCTGACGTGGAACGTCGAGGCGCAGATCGTCACGCCGAACAATCCGATCGGCCAGGTCGACCTGTTCATGGTCACGCACCACGGGCTGGAGGTCAGCAACAACCCGGCGCTTGTGCTCGCGATCGATCCTGTCGTGGCTGTGATGTGCAACGGACCGTCCAAGGGAGGGCACGCGAACACCCAGAAGACGTTGCGCGAGGTGCAGTCGCTGAAGGCCCTGTACCAGCTGCACCGCAATCTGTCGCTGGCGGACGACCAGCAGACGCCGGCGGAGTTCATTGCCAACGGTGGCGACACGGCCGGGTGCGAAGGAGTGTGGGTGAAGGCCTCTGTCGCGCCGGACGGGAAGAGCTACACGGTCCAGATCGGGGAGGGGGGAACGCCGGCCACGTACGAGA
>JAEUIG010000560.1 GCA_016795125.1 Planctomycetaceae bacterium
AGCGGCCGCGACCAGCCCGAACAGCAGTGTGAGGGCGATCACCCCGATCCCCAATGCGCTCAACCGATGCTGGACGGCGAGGTTTTTCGCCGCAGCATAGGCCCGATCCGCCAGCGCGGCGTTGTAGTCGAGCCGCCAGTACGTGCGGTACATCGGCGATTCGAACTCACCGACTTTCAGGCTCGTCTGCTCGACGTACCGCTGCGTGATCGCGCCGCACTGATGGATGATGTCAACCGGCGGCTGCCAGCCGCTCAATTCCGGATGCTCCTGCCGGAAACGTCGCGCGATGAGAGTCTGCGCGACCTTTTCGAGCTGCAGTTCCGACTCTTCCACGCTCGACCATTCGTCGCTGCGGAGCACCGTTGGTCCGGCCGAAAGATCGGCGGGAACATCCGACGAAACGCGTGCCCACTCCGGCAACTCGGCGATCACCGGCGGGGTTTCGGCCGGAGTTCCTTCTGTCGCCTCAACGGCTTCGATTGTTTCCGTCGCTGGTTCATGGATTGTGAGATCATCAATCTTTGGCACGTCGACGGCTTCAACAACGAGCGGCTGCGGCGGGGGCACCAGGTCTTCCGGGATCACCGCCACTCGCGGCTCCGACCGGTGCATCGCTTCGCCCATCGCCCGCAGGTTTTCCACAGATGTAGCGCGGCGCACCTCTTCCGCCGCCTGCATCCTCATGGGGAGATAGAGAGCGACGGGAACGGCCACGAACGCCAGCCCGAGCGCCGCGACGACTCCCAGCGGAACCAGCACGTTGGCGTTCCGCGCGATCCATTTGCGGCTCATGTACACGACGGTCGCGAGGATCGGGAGGCTGAGGAAAACCAGCAGCTCGAGCAGCAGCGTCCCTACGGAAGCGCCTTTGTTCCAGGGTGCGGACTCGATCGTCACATGCGGGTTGTCGTACGTCCATTGCGGGGAAGGCGACCATGTCGCCGGCTGCGTCCAGACCTCGGTGTGGACCACGCTTCGCGCCGCCAGGGCCCAGAAGATGGACGCAGCGCCGAGCAGCAGCAGGATGCCAAGCGGCACCGCAATGAGCGTCTTCCACGACGCTTTCCGGACCAGGGCGAAAATCCCCGCCGCCGCGGCCGCCAGCACGACAAGTTCGACAAGTCCAATGCCCATGCTCATTCCGAACCCTTCCACCCGAGCGCCGCACACAACCGCCCCAACGGCGACAACCGTCTACGACCGCTCGCCCGTGCTGCTTTTGAATGCCGCAAACAGTATGAGTCCGATCAGGACGTTCACCGCGCAGAACGCGGTGCCGATGACCAGGATCTCCCAGACGTTGATGCCGAACATCTTTCAGCCCTCCACGCGTGCGTTCGGGGGCGTCCACGCGGATGACAACTGCACCACGCTGGAAATCACCCCGGCCCAGACGATGCCCCACCCGTGGGGAAACTGGAACACGGCCGTCAGGCCCCAGGCCAGCAGCATCGTCAGCAGGACGGACATCACGCGAATGCGCTTCGGCCGGTAGCTGTCCGTGTGCCACCACCAGCGCCGTGCTCCGAACAGCAGGCCGAAGAACAGGATGTACCCGGCCCATGTCGGTCCAAATTCAGACGCAAGCGGATTCGAATTGATCGAGGAGAACATGGCGTTTCCCCGTTCGGGGAGGTCCACGAACAACCCCTCGCTCAATCCCCAGGCCGCTTCCCCCACGACACAGCCGACGAGCAGCGTGATGGCCCTGCGCATCCCGAGGCTGATGTTGCGCCCTTCGATCAGTTTCGTCACGCCGAGCAGGCCCCACGCGCCGCACAATGCGGTTCCGGCGAACAGGCCGACAAGTCCCGGATCGATCATCACGCCGGAGCCCCACAGGCTCTGCAGCAGCCCGTTCAAAATGCCAAACGGACCTTCCGTCAGACTCACCGAAGCGTGCGAGACCTGCGTTGCGAAGAATTCCGGCGAGAGCACGATGATCGCCATTGTGAACACCGCCGTCAGGATGGCCGCGGTCGCGGCCCCTTCACAGAAATGCGCCGTGCGATCGCGCAGCGGCACAGCCCGCTGCGTTCGCGGTGTCAGGACGGCGCGCGGTGCCGGACGTGTGCCCGGTGGCTGACTCGGAATTCGAGTGACCGACGTGACGGGCGGACGGACAGCGGTCGTCTGCCGGATTCCGGCGACGATCGCGACGACTGACATCACACCCACCGGAAACAGGGGAAGAACGCCCGTCACGGTCGATAACAGCAGTCCGCACACTCCCAGCACGATCCACAGGTTCATCCCGAGGATCGTCCGCTCTCCCTGACTCGTATGCGGTGACGGAACGCCTGGTTGCTGTCGGGTCGCGACGTGTGTCCCTGCAGTATGCGGCGACGTGCCATTGACGGCCGGAGCGACGAACGAGGCATCCGGGATCTCGAGGGCGACCGGCCGGCCCAGCACTGCACGCTCGAATGCCTCCGCCAGGGCCGCCACCGTGCTGAATCGCCGCGCCGGGTCTTTCTCCAGGGCGCGGCCAATCACCGGCCGCAGCCGCGACGGCAACACGGACAGGTCGGGAGCCGCCGACAAGTGTTTCATCAGAATCTCACCCGTGGACTCACCGTCAAACGGAACGTGTCCGGTGAGCATTTCGTACAGCATGATGCCGGTGGCGTAGACGTCGACTTCCTTGCCGTACTTCCCGGTGGCGACTTCCGGCGCCATGTAATAGACGGTGCCGACGCTCTGCGTGTGCGCGCTCCGCTTGCTCGGCGCAATGAACTTCGACAGCCCCACGTCGCCCACCTTGACGACATTGTTCTCGATAAACACGTTGCCCGGCTTCAGGTCGCGGTGGACGATGCCGCGATCGTGCAGAAACGAAACGCCCGCGGAGAGCCCCGGCAGCCACCGGCGGATTTCCTCCATCGGCATGCCCTGGTCGTAGCGGCGCAGCGCCGCATCCAGCGTCTCGCCGGAGATGTACTCCATCAGGATCCAATGGTCGCCGTCCGGATCCTGGCGGATGTCGAAAATTGTGACGAGGTTCGGATGACTGAGGTTCAGACACTGCGCGACGCCCCGCAGCTCGACGTCGGTGTTGTTCTGCAGCAGCTTGAGGGCGACTTCGCGACCGGCATCGGTGAGGGCGTAGTACACCTCCCCAAACCCGCCACGGTAGATGGCGCGTTTGATCGTGTAGCCTTCCAGAGGCCGCGATTCGGGTGCGAAGGTGAACTTCATGTCAGAGATCAGACGTCCGAGGTCAAAGGCCAGAGGGCATCAACACGTCTCGTTGCAGTTCCAGATTCTCCCAGCGATACCGATATTCCGCCGACAGACAAAAATGTTCTAACTGAGATGCGGTTCCGCCATGGGCATTTCGATGCGAAACCGGGCATCCCCCAGTGTAACGATTGTTCCGTCCCGCAGCGGAGCGGCGTCTTCCGCGCGGCAGCCGTTGACGTACAGTTCGTCCGACTCTCCCGCGGCGGCTGGATTTACGACGGCTCCGAGCTTGCACCAGAGCTTGCCGTCGCGACGAAAAATGATGATCCGCCTCGGCCATTCGTGACACACGACATGGCAGTCCTCGGCCGGCCCAAGGATGCAGGCCTGGTCCATCAGCAGAACGCCGTCGATCCGCTGCGCGGGACGATGTTCGCTGTCAAACTCCAGCCGCACCGTCAGCGACAGTGCATTGGGCTGCCGGAACCGCAGGCGAACCGAATTCCCCAGTCCAATCAGGTCGCCGTCGCGCACGACCGTCGGACGGGCGGCGGAGTTCCCGGAAATCGTCGCGGGACCGTCGGCAGACAGGATGTACGACTCGCCGAATCGCGCCAGGGATGCGTGGGTCCGTGACAGGTCGGCCAGCAGTCTCAAATCGGCGCCCGGTTCGCCCCGACCCGAATTGCCCGGCCCGCCAATGGAGATGCGTTCATTGACGTGCATCCGCCAGCAGCCGACCCCGTCGATCCACAGCACGCAGCCGCCGCGTCCGGAGTCGTTCGACCGGTGCACGCGGTCGCTCACGGGGGGAATCGCTTCTACGATTGCGGGACTT
>JAEUIG010000626.1 GCA_016795125.1 Planctomycetaceae bacterium
AGTCCACGGTGTCGGCCGGTTGCATAATCTCCCGGCACATGGACTCGGATGGGCGTCCGTTCCCGCCCCTCCGGCGATTTCTCGACCGGCAGCACCTCCACCTTGATCGGCTCCAGCGAGCATTCGGCAGTCAGGACATGGAACTTCTCGCCGCGACGATCGGTGACGTAAATCGTCTGCTCGGCATCCTCTCCCGAGAGCTGGTAGAAGTGGATTTCCGACGGTTCCACGCTGACCTTCACCTCCGGCAGCGCCAGGCGGAATTCCACGATCTCCTCGCGCGGTTCCGAGTCTTCGTACTGGACCGTCACCGTGTAGGCATGAGGTCCCGGAGGTTCGTTGGCGGTCTGCATCGTCACGTAGAAGCGGCCCCGTTCGCCCGGCTGGTACAGCTGCTTCCCGTTGCGCAGCTGCGGGTTGATGCAGCCGCAACTGGGAACCAGTCGGGTGACGTTGACCGGTGCCTTGCCGACGTTGGTGAAATCGAAATGCGCCTGGATCACCGGCCGGGGGGGCACCTGCCGCAGATCGACGGCGTACTGATGGAACGCCAGTGGCGGCTTGGGGTTGGCAGCGCCGATTGGCGTCAGGCGGGGCGCGGCAACCTGGGCTGCGAGCGCGACGAAGAACGGACCAGCCGCCAAAAGTGCGGCGATGCGGTAGGCAAACCGTGCCATCGGACGGACCCATCCTGGGAGCGTGAGCGGAGCAGCGAGAGGCGGCCTTTTAACAGTCGGGCAGAATTGTCACAAGTCCCGTTTATTTGAGGGTCTAGGACCAGAACTCGAGCGTGCTTCTGCGGTTCTCCTAATGGACCGTGGACGATGGACCATGGACATCCCTTACCGAAAACCGACGACCGACAACCGATAACGTCACCGCGTCCGTTGATTCTGCCCGCCGGGTTGCTACAGTATCGCGAACGAAAGTCGTGACAGGACAACACTCAGAGCGCGTTTCGCATGCGGCCAGGGGCCGGGTGGAACGGGCGCCGCAGATGCCGAGGAGGGTCTGCGGTCGGACAGGAATTGACGCTTCATGTCGATCACTAAGCAGCAGAAGACGGATCTTATCCAGGGCTATCGGCGGACGGATGCCGACACCGGTTCCCCGGACGTGCAGATTGCCGTGCTCACGGCGCGCATCAACGAGTTGACGTCGCATCTCCAGCAGCACTCGAAGGATCACGCCAGCCGCCGCGGTCTGTTGATGCTGGTCAGCCGCCGTCGTCGTTTGCTCGACTATGTGCGGCGGCTCGATGCGGGCCGTTATGTCGATTTGATTTCGCGGCTGGGTATCCGCAAGTAGTGCGCACTCCTTCGGGAGCAGGTGCGCGCGTGAGGACCGTCGCGGATGTGCCGCCGACGGAGCGCTGAGGTGTCGGACGGGAGATTCCGGTAGGCCGGCGAGTTGTGCGCCGGCGCAATGCATCGTGGGCAACGCTGCCCTGCTTTCAGGTCGTGGCCGGCCATCAATCAACGCGCCGGCCGGCGGCACGTGCTCCACCCTGCAGATTCATACACGCAGCAGTCAGAAGTCAGGAATTACGAGTGAAAACATCAGTATCGCTTGAGGTCGGGGGACGCACGCTCACGTTGACGACGGGCGAAATCGCGAAACAGGCCAGCGGGGCCGTTCTTGTCCAGTACGGAGAGACGGCCGTTTTTGTTGCCGCCCAGACCGGCCCGGCCAGGCCCGGACTGGACTTCTTTCCCCTCACCGTCGATTACCGTGAACGCATGGCCGCGTCCGGCAAGTTCCCGGGCGGATTCCTCAAGCGCGAAGGCCGGCCGACCAACCGCGAAATCCTCACCTGCCGCCTCACCGACCGGCCGATTCGACCGCTGTTCCCCAAGGGATTTATCGACGAGGTCCAGATCCAGTCCGTCGTCTGGGCCTGCGACCAGCAGAACGATCCCGACGTCTGGTCGATCAACGGCGCGAGCGCCGCTCTGTGCGTCTCCCCCTTGCCATTCAAGGGGCCGATCGGCGCGGTCCGCGTTGGCCTCATCAACGATCAGTTTGTCCTGTTCCCGACCGTCCAGCAGCTCAAGGAGAGCAAGCTCGACCTCGTCGTGGCCGGCAGCGAGGACTCGATCCTCATGATCGAAGGCTTCGGCGATCAGATTCCGGAAGAGCAGATGGCGGACGCCCTGGTCTTCGGACACCGTTGCATCGTCGATCTGTGCCGGCTCCAGCGCGACCTCATCGCGAAGGTCAATCCGCAGAAGATGGAGTACGTTCCCGCCCCGGAGAACCCGTTCGCGTCGATTCTCCGGCAGGAGTCTCAAGGCAAGCTCCGCACCGCCCGTCAGGGGGCGAAAAAGGCCGAGCGCCGCGAGGCGGTTTCTGCGGTTCGCGAGGAGGCCATTGCCCGCCACTTCCCGAACGGCGTCGAAGTCCTCGAGGACGGCCGCACCCTCAAGCAGCTCAAGGAAGCCTTCTATTCGCTCGATAACCAGGTCTGCCGCGAACTCACGCTCGAAGGCAAGCGCCTCGACGGCCGGTCGTACACCGACCTGCGGCACGTGGACTGCCAGGTCGGCGTCCTCCCGAAGGTGCACGGCTCGGCGATGTTCACCCGCGGCGACACTCAGTCGGTCGCGACGCTGTGCCTCGGAACCGTCCGCGACCAGCAGCGCGTGGACGGCCTGTTCGAGGAATACTCCAAGGCCTTCATGCTGGATTACAACTTCCCGTCGTACTCGGTCGGCGAGGTCAAGCCGATCCGCGGGCCGGGTCGTCGCGAAATCGGCCACGGAGCGCTGGCGGAACGCTCCGTCGAGCGCGTGCTGCCCAAGGTCGAGAACTTCCCGTACACGGTGCGCATCATCTCGGACATCACCGAGTCGAACGGCAGCAGCTCGATGGCGTCGGTCTGCGGCGCAACGCTCTGCCTGATGGACGCTGGCGTGCCCATCCAGCAGCCCGTGGCCGGCATCTCCATCGGTCTCGTCAAGGAAGGCGATCGCTACGTCCTGCTGACCGACATCATGGGAGATGAAGACCACTTCGGCGACATGGATT
>JAEUIG010000636.1 GCA_016795125.1 Planctomycetaceae bacterium
GACGCAGGCACGAGAGTCAGCGGAACCTCATCCTCGAACAGGGCGATCCGGTTCGACTCGGGATTGTAGTAGCCGCGCAGGCCGGGGGCGTAGGGAACGCCGTCGGATTCGCAGTAGGCGGCGAAGGACTGCTCGGTGGGGAAGATGATGGCGACCATTGGGAACTCCGGCTGCTGCAGGCCGAAGTTACGGCGGGAGTAGAACGTCGCAAACGCGCGCTGTTCGCCGTCGAGCAGGGCGGCGTAGCTCCGCGCCTTGCCGGCAGGGGCGGCTACGACGTACGACCCCGCCGCCGAGACTTCGAAGTCGCGGCTGAGATCGCGCGACAGCTGGTCCCGGACATCCACGACGTTCATGCTGCGAAACTGCGGAGCGACCTTGCGGAACTCGGAGACCTTTGAGAGCGGCAGACGTGTCAGACGCCCGTCCGGCGACTGCAGCCAGCAGATGTCGTCATTGCGGGCAACGGAGCGCCCCACATAGGCCTCGTCGCCGACCTTCAACTCCAGCAGTGGCTTGCCGGAGACCGCCACGCTGGCGTGGCACAGCAGGACGATGAGAGTCGCCAGTCCGATCCAGATCCGGTGCATCGAGATTGCCCCAAAAGTGCTGGTCGTGGGAGTTCCGTTGTTGGAGTTCAGGCTTTAGCCTGTTTCGATCAACGGGCCGCCGCCCTTCGCCAGAGCGGCCTGCAGGCGGAACTCCAACGGGTCCGACGCGTGAAGTCCGCCCGCCACCTCAAACATAGGCCAACTTCCGGGCGTGTTCGGGTTTTCGAGCACTGCCCACAAGGCGGGTCGGATACACTCAACGGCAGACTGATCCCATGCCGCCGTACGTCCGTCATATTCGTTGCAGACCGACCACCCTGGTGCTGCTGGTCACGGGGTTGGCGCTGTTCGCAGGCCGATCGTGGGTTGTCGCCGTCGAGCCTTCAGCCGAAGTGCGTCGGCAGGTCACACAGCACGTCAGCGAACTGTCATCGACGTTGCGGTCGGAACGCGTCCGGGCCGAACAGGCGCTCCTCGAACTCGGCCCACAGATTCTCGAACTGCTGCCGCCTCCTGATGAGACGCCCGACCAGGCGACCCGCATCGCCGTGCGGCAGCTCCGCGTCAAACTGGAGCGGACCGCCGCCGAGCAGTCGGTGCAGCCGTCGCGCGTGTCGCTGCGCGGGCATCTGCCGGTCGGTGAAATCGCGGCCCGGATTCAGGAGCAGACGGGGAATTCCCTCAGTGTCGAACGGCTGTCGGAAGCGTCGCGCCGCCGTCCGATCGACGTCGATTTCGACCAGACTCCGTTCTGGGAGGCACTGTTGACGGTCTGCGAGTCGGCCCAGCTCGCGTGGGAGACGCCCGCGACTGGAAGCTCTGTCGAACTTCTGGATTCAGAGGGAGTGCAGACCGAGCGACAGGTCGCTGCCGGCACCGGGGCGTTTCTGGTCTCCGTCGCTCCGTTGGCGAAGCAGCGTGCTACGCTACGCGCGTCGCTGGAGTTGCAGTCTGAACCGCGGCTGTGGCCGCTGTTTGTCCGGATTGCGGACGCGGACTTCCGCGCCGAGCAGGGGGAGCCGCTGGCGCTGTTTAATCCGCTCGCCGTCACGGAACTGCCGATGACCAGCCGCGGTCCGGCACAGTTCAACATCCTGTTTCGTGCGCCGGAAGCTCCAGTCAATTCCATCACCCTTGCCGGTCGCGTGTCGGTGCATGTCGCCGCGGCTCCGACTGAAGTGCGATTCAACAGCCTGACGGCCGATCGTGCCGTGTATTTGCGCCACGGCGGCGTCAGCGTCACCTTGAAACAGGTGCAAGTCACTGCGAGTGCCGACCTGTCGCGAGACGTGATGGTCCGGTTGTCGGTGGCTTACGATTCCGGCGGACCGGAATTCGAATCGCACCGCACCTGGATCTATCATAATGAAGTGCGGCTGGAGACGTCCGGCGGCGTTCGCAGACCGTCGGAATCGGCGTTCGACGCCACACGACAGAAGGACGGCGGAATCGAGGTGGAGTACCGCTTCAGTGCACTCTCGGCCGCCGAACTTGTGGACTGCGAACTCGTCTACGTCGCTCCCACGTTGCTCATCGACGTGCCGGTCGAGTTCAAGTTCGACAAGTGCCCCATCCATTGACCTACACGAGGAGCAGCCGCTGCGTGAGGAACTCGAGCGCTCGCGGCAGCATGGCGCGCTCGTAGTCGCGCCGCGCCCCTTCGATGCTCGACTTCAGGTCGGACTCGAACGGGATGCCGATCGACGACAGCTTGCTCGCCAGACGTTCGCAGCCGTCGAACCAGTCGGGGTCACGGGGGTCGCAGGCGATCCACTGATGCGGCGGCCAGTTCAGCGGATGGATTCGCAGCGTCGCCGTTTCCTGCCGGGCGGCCTCGGCGCTCGAGAAGACCTCCTGGAGCACCGGTTCGTGGTGATAGTGCGTGTGGAAGTCGACTGCGGGCGCGATTGCTGCGACGACCGGAAACTGCTTGGGGAAGCGATACGCGAGCTGCAGCACGCCGTGGCCGCCGATGCCGGTCCCCAGCAGGCCGATCTGCCGCGGGGCTACGCCCCAGCGGAGAGCGATGTCGGCCGCCGCAACCTGTTGCAGCCAGTGCAGCGGCGATGGAACGTCGCCGCCGAACGCTTCGCAGGGTCGATCCACCCACCAGCAGCCGTCGACAGCAGGAGAGTACACGCGCAGGCGATGTCGCTGCAGTTCGCGCGTCAGGCCGGCGTCGTCGGACGGGGAATCGGAGTGGCGGTCGCGCAGGTAGAGCAGGGCGTGCGGCGCGGGGTCGCCTGACGGGACGTAGCAGTCGCCGCTGCGCGTGTCCGAAGAAATTCTGGTCCACCCATGCATCTCCGCGACGCTCTCTTTCACTGAGACTCAATCACAACGTGCGACCACGTTTCAGTTTGTGATTTCTGGACGCTGTGACGGTCGACCTGCTGGAGCAATGGGGCGCGCGCCACTTACAATCCACCGCACAACACCGAACATCATCTTGGGGAGCACGCAGTATGCAAGGGAGCAAGAAGGTCATTGAGGCGTTGAATGCCGGCCTGACGATCGAGCTGACCGCGATCAACCAGTACTTCTGCCAGGCCCGGATGTGCAAGGCCTGGGGCCTGCACAAGCTGGCGGCGCATCATTACGAGGACTCGATCGACGAGATGAAGCACGCCACGATGCTCATCGACCGGATCATTTTCCTCGAAGGGGTGCCGGAAATCGCCCGCTACGACGTGATCCGCGTCGGGGCCGACGTCAAGGAGCAGTTAGAGAACGACCTGGCGCTCGAGAAGAATGCGAGCGTCACTTACACCGAGGGAGTCTTGCTCTGCGGCCCTGAGAAAGACTCTGCCAGCCGCGAGATCATGGAACAGATCGTTCGTGAATCTGAGGACAGCGTGGACTGGCTGGAAGCGCAGCTGGAGCTGATCGAGAGGATCGGCATTCAGAACTACCAGCTCTCGCAGATGGGCGAAGACGAAAAGGGGTAATGGATTAGCGATTCTTTGGTCAGGGAGTCGCGACGATCGATCGAGAATCGACCGCGTTCCCTGACCCCCGCAGGGGTCGCATCCATTAGCCGGTGGCTGAGCGAAGCGACGCCACCGGTAGAGGATGCACGAAGTTGACCTCATCCCGACGGGATGACAGCATCCGTCTGCGGACATGCAGACAAGCGCTTACGCCGGCACCGCTACGGCGGACTTTGATCGCGTGCGTGTGGCCAGCAGTTCTTTGATGCGGCAATGGCACGCCAGGCAGCCGGATCCGGCGCCCGTCAGGACGGCGATCTGCCGCACGGTCTCAGCGCCGCTGACGGCGATGCAGTCGACAACCTGAGAGCGGCTGACTTGCAGACAGCGGCAAAGCACTGGATCGGCGGTCGCGTCACACGTTGCAGGAATCATGGAAGTCGCCGTGATTTCTGTGTCGCACCTGAGACTCAATCTCAACAGAGAGATCATAGAGCGATAGGGCTCAGGTGTCAAGAATTCCCTGATGGCGTCTCTGTTTTGAGCGTGATCCGGCTGGCGATGTGACGGTCAAAACCGCTGCCGGCCGTCTTTTGCTGTAACTAACTAATTCACAGGTACTTGCAAGTGGTTTCCTCCCGCTGATTCCATCTTGAGGCAACTCCTGCGTTGCGGTAGAGTCCGCCCCGCCGCGGGGTGGCACGCGCCGATTGCGAACGGCGGTGCTGGAAAGGGCCTGAGTGGCCGGCAAGGATTGCGCCGGCCGCGCGGCGGTATGCAGGGAGGCACGGATGGCTGTCGACGGTGTTCGATTTCTGCATGCGGGTGAACTGAACCTGGGGGCCCCGCTGTTTGGCATCGGCGGGCTGCCATATCACCTGCGAACGTTGATGGTCAACGCCCGCTACCGGGCGGCAGAGCGGGTCTTCGCCGCCGCGATCGAACAGCGTGTCGACTTCGTGCTGTTGGCCGGAAACCTCCTGAGCGAATCTGCCGCGGGACCCCGACCCTGCTGGTTCCTGGCCGCCCAGTGCGAGTCGCTCCTGCGCCACGGAATTCCGGTTTACTGGGTGGAGGCGCCGGACACGGCTCACTCGTGGTCCGACTACGTTCCACTTCCGGCAAACGTCTTCCTCGCGTCCGCGCAGGGCTGCCCGTCATTCGAGTACAAGCGGAACGGCCGGACAGTCACGCGGATTCTCGTCGGCAGTGAGGCGGCCGCCGGCCCCGACGCTCTGGGCATCCCGCAGGTTGCCGTACTCCCGGAGGGGATCGATGGGCTCCCGCTGGCCCCCATGGGCGTGGACTATTGGGCGCTGGGTGGACGCATGACGGCCGGAACAGCGCCAAGCGTGTGCGGTCTGGCCCAGCATGCCGGCACGACGCAGGGACATTCGCCGATGGAGGGAGGGCCGCGCGGCTGCGCCCTCGTCACGATCGATCGTCAGCGCGCGTGCACCTCGGAGTTTCTCGAAACCGAATCGGTGCTCTGGCACGCGGAGCGCGTCCGGGTGGCCGGCGAGATCGACTGGAGCGAATTGCGGCAAGAACTGATGCAGCGACAGGATCGGCTGCTCGCACAGTCGCGGTGCGACCTGATGATGATCCGCTGGACTTTGACCGGTCAGGGGCCGTTGTGGCAGCAGTTGCGGCGGGACGACGTCTGCCGCCAGCTGCAGTCGATGCTGGTCCGACACGGCCGTGATCGTCAGCCGGCCGCGTGGAGTTTCGTGATCGATCTCTCCCCCGATCCCGAACAGGTGGCGGTGTGGTCGGCCGAAGAGAGTCCGTTCGGTGACGCCGCGCGGATGCTGCGGAGCATGGGACACAAGGACCAGGCGCCGGCCCCCCATTTTCATCGGGTGGCGGCGGGACGATCGGCGACGCGCGTCCCGCAGTTGAACTAGGAATCAGGAGTTAGGAATTAGGATTTAGGAAACAGGAACGAGGTTGGGGACTGGGTTGTCCTGAACCCTAATTCCTGACTCCTATCTCCTCCGAAGTGAGGCAAGGATGCGGCTTCATCGAATCTGGACGGACGACTGTGAATCGCTGGCGAGCCTGCAGGTGGACGGGATTGCGCCGGGATTGAACGTGATTCTCGGTCCCAACGGGTCCGGCAAGACAACCCTGCTGCGGTTTGTCCGCGACCTCCTCTCCAGGCCGCAGCACGCAGCGACCGGTCTGCCGGCCGCTGGAATGGTCGAATTGGAATCGCGGTCGGGGCCGTTCAAAGCCCTGCGGATTCCCCGGCCCGGCCATCCGGACACCCTCGCTGTCGTCGCTGCCACGTCCGTCGCCGCCAACGCAGCGCAGCTGCAGGACGCCGCCGCCGCGCCATTGTTGAGGTTCGTCGAACCGATCAATCTGCATCAGACTTCCGCGCTGGCCGCATTGGCGGACGAGGTGACGGAGCGGCTGGCCGCTCACGATCTGGGAGCCAACTGGTCGCTCGTGCGGTCGTGGTCTCCGACGGGGGCGCATGGGCTCGACTCGCCCGCGCGACTGCTCCCCGTTATGTCCCGGCTGTCCGTCGTCCCGGAGGACGAATCGTCAATCGACGGGCTGATCTCCGGTGATCTGTCCCGGAACGACGCGAACTGGCGGATCGTCATCGGTGCGTTGGCGAGGCAGCGCGAACAGCTGTCGCTGGAATGCGAGTCTCAGGCCCGCACCCAGACCCGCCAGCAGCGGGAATGGGAAACGCGGCTCCGCTGGCTGAGCGAGTACGCAGTTGAGCAGTCGGTCGAAGTCGCACAGCTGGATACGGACTGGCAGGCAGCCGACAGCGACCTGCGGGAGCGGGACGCGGCGCAGCAGGCGGTCGAGGCGTCCGGCAGCATCTCGCCATTGGCAGTGTCTGCAGCGGCACGCACGCTCGCGGACAGTCTCGAACTGCTGCGGCAGGTGCTGGAGGATCTGGCCCAGGACCGCCTGCGGATTCTGCTGGCGATGGCCCGCAGCACCGGTCAGGAACACGAGACACTGGATGCGGAACGGCACCGGATTGCTGGATGCGAACAGGAGATCGTCGGGCAGATGCAGCGTCTGCTGCGTCGCCATGCGTCTGCGTCGCCATGCCAGTGTCCAACGTGCGGCGCAGCATATTTGCAGGCGTCTGAACAGCGCGAGCAGGTCGCAACCGCTGCGTTGGCATCGTCAAGCTGTGCCGAGCTTTGGGGACGGCTGACGGCGGCCCGGGAGCGGTGGGCGGCCACGCAACGCCACATCGCGCGGCTTGAGCAGTGGCGCGCGCGCCGCGGCGCGGATCCTGCGATCGACCGATTGCGCTACCGGATCAGCGAACTCGACAAGCAGGTTGACGAACTGGAGGCTTGCCGGCAGGTCGAGATGGCGGCGGCAGCCATTGCCCAGCGACACGCGGTCGGCCGCCGTCACGATGTCCTCAAGCATGCGGGCGAACGGCTCTCCTCCCTGACGGCAGGGCGGTATCTCTCGTTGCGGTGGAGTGCCGAGACGTCCGAACTGCGGGCGGAAGGCAATGACGGCCAGTCGACGCCGGTCGTTGCCCTCAGTCGCGGAACACACGAACAGGTGGCCATGGCCCTGCGACTCGCGGTGTTGCATGGTCTGAGCGCGCTGGGGAGCAACGGCCCGGTCGTGTGGGATGAGCCACTCGCCGACAGCGACGAACAGCGGCTGGACGCCGCCGCCGAACAGCTGGCGCAGTTCGCACAGTCGGACTCACAGCTGCTGCTGCTGACCTGCCGGGAACATGTCGCCAGGGCGATGGAAGCGCACGGAGCGGTCGTGCATCGCATCGGCGTCGCCGCCGAGAGACCCGTTGAAATCAGCGGCATGCAGGACGATGCGGTGGTGATGCCCCCCATTTCACCGGTTCCCGAGGCTGTCCCGGTTCGCGTGCATCCGGGCAGCACGTTCTGGCTGCATCTGGATTCGCCGCTGGAGCATCTGCCGTCGCTGAGCCTGCAGCAGATCAGGCCGCTGTCGAGCCTGGGTGTCGCGGATGTCCGCGATCTGCTGGAGATCGATGCGGCGGCCGAATCAGCACGCCTGTCGGACGCGCAGATCACCGTCGCACAACTGCAGATCTGGCAGGCGGAAGCCCGGCTGTTGACCCAGGTGGGAGACATTACGGGGCGCGACGCGCAATTGCTGGTGTCGTGCGGAATCCTCTCGCGGACGGACCTGGCGGCCGCGGAGACCGATGACCTGACACGACGAGTCGACCGGCTGCGCGGAGGAGACACGCTGCGCTGGCGACTGGGACCGAGCACGGCGCCGCATCGGGAAACGATCGAGCGGTGGATTGAATCGGCGCGGCGGCAGCCGCCGGTCGATCCGTCCCATCGCTCGGAGGCCGCCGGCCAGTCGCGCCGGAGACTCGAACGTTCCACGGCACGCCGGTCGCTTTCGTCGCGAACGGCCGCACCGCCGACGCCCCCCGCCGTTGCGCTGCGGTTTCGACTGCAACCGGACAGTCCGATCGTGGATGCGCCCTCCATCGGTCACAAGACCGGTCGCCGGCTGGAGCGCGTCGGGATCGCGACGGTTCGCGACCTGCTGGTGTGCGATCCGCAGCAGGCGGCGGCGCGCCTGCGACATCGCCGCATCACGGCCGACACGGTCCGCGCGTGGCAACATCAGGCCGGGTTGATGTGCTCGGTGCCCGACCTCCGCTGTGCGGATGCCATCGTCCTCGTCGCCTGCGGCATCACCGGACCGCTCGATCTCCAGCGGATCTCGGCGGCGGCGCTGTTCGCGACGCTGCAGCCGTTCATGGCACAAGCGGCCGGGCAGCGGCTCTTGCGCGGTGCAGCGCCGGCGAACTTCGAGGATATTCAGCGGTGGATCGCGACCGTCGAAGAGTCGCGCATCCGCCGGGCGGCGTGAACTGCTTCGTTGGAGTTCAGCCTTGAGGCTGTTTCAATTCCAAGTGGTTGGAGAGATGGAAGCCGGTGGACGTCCGCAGGCGAAAGCCTGAACTCCAACTCGGCAGGCGTGAGCCTGCACTCCCACGCTGACAGCGCGGGCGCGGGGCGATACCATGCAGGGACTGCCCCTGAAACGGAGTTCGCCCGCTCGTGTCGACCACAGATGCATCCCTGACCGCTGCTCAGGCGGCTGCCGTCGACCATCGTGACGGGCCGCTGCTGGTCCTGGCGGGGCCGGGATCGGGCAAGACGCGCGTGGTGACGCGCCGGCTGGCGCGACTGGTCGAATCGGGGGTGCGTCCGCGAAGCCTGCTGGCGATCACGTTTACCAATAAGGCGGCGGATGAAATGCAGCGCCGGGTGGCGCAGCTCATGCCCGGCGCCCGCGTGTGGGTCAGCACGTTTCACCGGTTCTGCGCCCGCCTGCTGCGCGAACACGCCGCCATGGTCGGGCTGCAGCCGAATTTCACCATTCTGGATGCCGGCGACCAACGGCAGGCGCTGCGGCAGATCCTTCGCGACGAAGACCTCGATCCGGTCGCCTTCGGCGCGGAAAAAATCGGCTACCGCATCTCGGCCGCCAAGAACGACCTCATCGACGCCGACACCTATCGCCGTCGCTACGAGGAGCAGAGTGCGGATCACTGGCAGGCGGCCGTCGTCCGCGTCTACCCGGCTTACCAGCGGTGGCTGCTGGCCTCGAACGCCGTCGATTTCGATGATCTGCTGCTGCATACGGCCGTGCTGCTGGCCGAGAACGACGAACTGCGCAGCCAACTCGATGAGCGGTATCGGTACATCATCGTCGACGAGTACCAGGACACGAACCGCGCGCAGTATCAGATCGTCTCGGCGCTGTCGCAGATTCATCGGAACCTGTGCGTGACCGGGGATCCGGACCAGTCGATCTACGGCTGGCGCGGCGCGCGGATCGAGAACATTCTGCGGTTCGAGGGGGACTATCCCGACGCCCGCGTTGTACGGCTGGAAGAGAATTTCCGCAGCACGCAGTCGATCGTCCGTTCGGCCGATCGACTGATCGGCCATAACCGCAAGCGGAAAGCGAAGCGGCTGGTAACCGACAACCCCGAAGGGGAGCCGGTCTCGCTGCTGTGCTTTCGCAACGAGGGGCACGAAGCCGAGGGACTGGCGCAGCGGATGCAGCAGCTCGCCGACGCCGGCCGCGACTGGAGCGACTTTGCGGTCTTCATGCGGGTGAACGCCCTGTCGCGGCAGGTCGAGCGTGCGTTGATGCGGCGGCGGATTCCGCACCAGGTGGCGGCCGGCGCGGCGTTCTTTGATCGCGCGGAAGTCAAGGACCTGATCGCCTACCTCCGGCTGCTGGAGAATCCGGCCGATCGCGCCGCCTTCTCGCGGATCGTCAACACGCCGGCGCGGAACCTCGGGGAGACATCGCAGCGGCGCCTGCTGCGCTGGGCCAACGAACAGGGCCTGACGCCGCTGGAGGCCGCCGCGCGCGCGAAGGAAGTTCCCAAGCTGTCGAAGCGATCCGTGGCCGCGTTTCGCGCGTTCGCCGAGATGATGGCCGAGTTCTCGCTCGCCGATGCCGGTGCGGTGGCGGCTCTGGTCACCCGGATCATCAATCGCACCGGTTACGTCCGGCAGTGGGAAGGCAGTCCGAACGAGAAGGACCTCGAACGTCTGGAGAACGTCAAGGAACTCGTCACCGCCGCCAGCGAATACGATGAGGCGGCCGGCGATGAGCGGTCGCTGTCCGGGTTCCTCGAACAGACGGCGCTCGTCAACGAGACCGATTCGCTCGATACCTCGCGCGGCCAGGTGACGCTGATGACGCTGCATGCGGCGAAAGGGCTGGAATACCCGGTGGTGTTCGTCCTCGGAGTCGAGCAGGGACTGATTCCGCACGAGCGCGCGATCCGGGACGGGTCCGCGGAGGAACTCGAAGAGGAGCGGAGACTGCTGTTCGTCGGCATGACGCGCGCCCGGGAGCAACTGTTCCTGACGCAGACCGTCGAGCGTGTGCTCCGCGGCCGAACGCTGCCGACGATCCCGAGTCCCTTCATCTCGGAACTGGAATGCACGCCGGAGTACGTCGAGACCTCGGCGCCGGCGCCGGTCTGGAGCAGCGTGCCGACGCTGGCAGCGAATGGCGACCGATCCGCACGCGACGATCACTCGCCGCGTCCCCTGCTGATGACCGGCGCTGAGCTGCTGCGCGGCGGCACGTCGCAGGCCGAACTGCCGCGCGGCTTCGCCCTGGGATCGCAGGTGCGGCATCCTCGCTACGGCGTGGGGACCGTCGTCGACATCGGAGGATTCGGACAGCGACGTACAGTCACGGTCACATTTCGTGACGACGCCCGCACCGAGAAATTCGTCGCGTCACAGTCGCCGCTGCAACCGGTAGGTCATTGATGGTTGAAGGTTGATCTTGAGGGTTGATCGACCTGTCCTGCGATGAACCCTCAACCATAAACGATAAACCCATGCCGCGACGGATCGCCTTCTTCGAC
>JAEUIG010000641.1 GCA_016795125.1 Planctomycetaceae bacterium
CACGCAGGATTAGTCGAGGAAGATGAACTCATTTGCGAGAAGCAGGGCTTGCGCAAGCTGTTCCAGCCTACTCTGCTGATCCGGAGTGGGACTGATGACTGTGACGTCGCACTCTGATTGCAGGAACTGTTCTGCAGCCTGCAACTCGTCAGGCTTCGGTAGCCGCGCGTAGACGCGCTGGTACAACCTGCTGACTGCGGCCGCAGCATCCCCCTGCGATTCTGCCTGCACGACCGCCGCCAGTTTCTTCGACCGGTCGATGGCCATCGGCGCGTTCATCTGAAAGAGAAGCTGCTGGGGCACCGTCGTCTCTGCCCGTTCCGCAACGCTTACATCTGGTGTGGCGAAGTCGAAGATACGGAGCGTGCTCGGCAGGTCCTGGCGATCAATAAAGCCGTAAACCGTGCGACGGTCGGAGTCGGGGGCGGCGAAAAGATCTACGGGGTGACCTGTCATCCGGTCATCGAGTTGAGTCGCGACTGCAAGCAGAGCGTCGCGCAGCGGCTCGAACTCGAGGCGGCGCGGATTCATTCTTCCCAGCAGTCGGTTGTCGGGATCCATGGCGGCGAGTTCCCTCCGCTCCGTGCTCGTCTGCTGATAGGTTGCGGATCGCAGTAGAGTGCGGTGCAGCCACTTCAGCGACCATTCGTTGCGGATGAGTTCTGCCGAGAGCCAATCCAGCAGCTCGGGATGAGACGGTCCTTCACCGCGGACTCCGAAATCACTTGGAGTCCGCACCAGCCCGTGACCAAAGTGGTGTTGCCAGACGCGGTTCACGATGACGCGGGCTGTCAGCGGATTGTCGGGGTCAACGATCGCGCGGGCGAGTTCCAGACGTCCGCTTCCCTGCTGAAACGGCTGCGCGCCTGGTTTGAGCACCTGCAGGAAGCGGCGCGGAACCTCCTTGCCCTCGCGCCCCGGGTTGCCGCGGACGAACACGCGCGGGCTGGAGGGCCGCGTTGCATCAAGCAATACCATCGCGCGCGGCGGCGCGCCGGGAGACGTTGCCTCGTACGCGGCGACATCCCGCTCCAGTTCCTTGATCCGATTTCGCTTGTCTCTCCCGAGCAGCCGTCGCAGTTCATCGCTGGGGAGGGAAATCGGACTTGTCTCTGAGTACAGGACCTGTCGAAGCGCCTCTCGCTCCAGATCCGGGAGTTCCAGCACGCCAGTCCCGCTCAGCTGTATCCACTCCGAATGGACGCCGGCGAGCAGTTCGCCGTAAACCCGCGCCACGTCGGCAGGGGTCACGATGACGTGGGATTGCAGAGCCTGTGTGACCCAGGTGTTCGCTTGCGCTGTGCCGCCTCTGGATTCGGAAAGTGCTGCAATGACCGTTGGCGCCGCGGCGGCAAACTCGTCGGCGGGAAGGGCCAACAATTCATGCCACGGTCCCCAGATCCGATCCCGCACGTCGGAGTTGGCTTCGAAGTAAGTCGACCAGCGTCGAACGATCTGCGACTTGACGTCGAGCTGGCTCCGTTCGGCTTCCGGAAGCACCAGGGCCCGCAGATAGTCGCCGCATCTGGATCGAAGTTCGTTCTGGTAATCGAAAATGCACTCCGCGACGAACTGGTCCACGATCCCCTGTCGGCGTGCATGCTCCTCCCGATATGCGCGGAAGGCGTTCGTGTCCGCCGGTTCGGACAACTGGGGCAGGCTGTCCGGCTCTGTCGAACTGGCGAAGACGCCGTACAGAGAGTAGTAGTCGTCAGTCGGGACGGCATCGTATTTGTGATCATGGCAACGCGCGCAGCCGACGGTCAGTGCGAGCAGCCCGCGCGAGACAACATCGATCCGATCGTCGATGATGTCGTGCTTGTTGTTGGCGAACCGCCGGCCGACAGTCAGGAAGCCCATCGCCGCCAACGACGACTTGTCGCCGTCGAGCTGGTCCGCGGCGAGTTGCTCCAGCACGAACCGGTCAAACGGCACGTCTCGATTCAGCGCGTCAATTACGTAGTCGCGATAGGTGTAGGCGTATGGATACCTGCGTTCCTCCAGGAATACGTATCCTTTTGTGTCAGCATAGCGGACGAGGTCGAGCCAGTGCCGACCCCAGCGTTCTCCGTAGTGGGGCGAAGCCAGCAGACGCTCGATCTGCTGTCCCCATGCGTCAAGGGCGGTGCAGCTCTCGAACTCCCGGACCTCGTCAATGGTGGGAGGCAGACCGAGCAGATCGAACTTCACACGCCGCAGCAAGGTACGGCGATCCGCCGCTGGGTTGGGCGCAATTCCCGCCGCTTCCTGAGCTGCCTGAATAAACCGGTCGACTGGGTTCTCTGCCCAGGTATGAACGCGAGTGACCGGGGGGACGGTTTTTTGCACAGGCTGATACGCCCAGTGCGAACTGCGCGCTTCGGCCAGTCCTTCCGCTGTCGCCGCATACCCCAGCGCTGTGCTCGACGGCTTTGGACCGGCGGGCATCACGGCGCCGTTTCGAACCCAAGCGGTTAGCCTCGCGATTTCCTCGTCAGAGAGCTTCTGGTCAGGCGGCATCTGAATGTTGCCGTCGTAGCTGATGACGCGCAGCAGCAGGCTGTCTTCCCATCGCTCTTCTTGAATCGCGGGTCCGCTATCGCCGCCTTGCAGCAGTGCTTCGCGTGAATTCAACCGCAGCCCGGCTTCCTGCTTGAGATCGCCGTGACATTCCGAGCACTGGGAAACGAGAATTGGCCGAACTTGTCGCTCGAAGAACTGCTCGTGCTCCGAACCTGGGCCCGCCGTGCCCCGTCTCAGTGGCAACATCGCCAATGCGCATCCGACGATGACCACAGGCAGGCGGCATCGCGGCAACCTGGGTTTTGCATTCACTCGACACATGTGCTGGCGCCAGTATCGTGGCGGCATTTAGTCGCGATAATGTGCCGACTCGATGTTGCTCCGCTGCCTTGGCTCATTGTGTGGACCTTCGACAGGTGGGCCGAGACGATCTTCAATGCCTGGCCCGATCGTCGAACGGGGCGCTCATCAAGACATCGACGACCTCGGGCTCGTCCTGACGTCCCTGTACGCCGAAATGCACGTAAAGCTCCCGCCGTTTCAGCAGCCCTCCGAAGCGGTAAACGTCGTAGCGCTCTTCGCCGACGGCTGCATTGACGCGGATGCTCTCATCGGGCTCGCGTCCCAGCAGTTCTGCAATCCGTTCGCCGGTGACGACCTGATTCTGTCGTTCGCCGGCCTGCAACTCGGTCCACACCTGATGGTAAGCGCTCGTGACGCGGCCGTAAGCAATCGCCTCAACGGCGAGCACGATCAGCAGCAGTATGATGACGCCGCGCGAAATAAGTGTGCTTCGCGCCGGTGCGGCCAATCGAACCTCAGGCGAGTCCACTGGCAGTGACACGGACGATTCTGAGGTCGTCATCGCAGCAGCTCCGTGCAAGGTTCGCGTACCGGCAGGTCTTCGCGCTCAAATCTCTCCCGCTCTCAGGTGTAACATCACCATGAATGAGCCGAGCTTTACCTTCCGCGTTTCTGTTCCTGAATCGACACAATCGCAACGTCAAAGACATCTGATCCCTCTGCAACGACCGCGACGTTGCTTGTCGCTCGAGGGTCTGAATGCGGATAGGGGATCGATTCATCGCCCTCTGCACCGCCAGTCTGACTTCCGGGGGGCACCGGGCTGCCATCCGGCATCACGATTTTCGAGATCACGATCCGGTATTCGCCGGGACTGACGCCGCCATACCCCTCCGGCGTCTTTAACTCGTATTTGCCGTCGGGGTCGGTGTAGCCGTACGACGGCTGCATCTGGTTTGATTTCGAGGGAATGAAAGCGACGGTCGCGCCGTCCAGCGGCGCGCCATCGAGGGTGATGGTGCCACTCGCAGGAAACAGTTCTGGGTAAGGGCTTTCTCCGCAACCGGCGCATAGCGTCAGGCCAAGCAGCAGCGGCAGCAGGTGTCGGCCGTGTAGATCGATCATATTCTGTTGCAGTGGATCGGCAGGTCTGTCAGAAGAGGAATGCGGACAGCCCTGGAATCAAGGCTGTCCGCACCGGTTTTCGCAATCAGGATCAATATTCGCCGAGAGGCTGTCCATCGGAGATCTGCGCGAGGCGCTGCCTCACGCTGACATCGACATGCTGCGACAGGAATCGCACGGCGCCGTCGCCGAGCAGCATATGCATGCCGCCAACGTGTGCGCTTCCCGGCCCGGAATAGTGCGTGACGCCCTTCTGCGGTGCAATTGCAAAAGGAGGAACGCTCCACGAATATCCGATGAAGCTGTTGATGCCGTCGGTGTGAGTGAGATCGACGCCGGTGGGGGCGAAGAGGCAGACACCCCACGGTGAAGTGTAGCCGTTCTGGCAGTTGAGCGTCGTTTCCAGCACGGCGACGGAATTGCTGGTGCCGTCGGTGACATGCTTGATCGACGCCGCATCGTTAATGCCGAACATGAAACGGATGTTGGCCGGGATGGTTCCCCAGCGATTACATTGGCGACGGATGTTCTGAGCGTTGGCAGAGAAGTCGTAACTGCTCTTGGCCGGATAGATCTTCGCATTCAGATCGGCCACCGAGATGATCCAGCGCGGCGGGCTGGCCGTGGGATCCTGCACGTACGGATCTCCCGCATCGGACGGACAGAGCAGGATATCCAATTTCTGAGAGACAACCCTATCGTTGTTGCCGAAGGACGTTCCGGCGACATAGGTGCTGGAGGACTCGGACAGATCGCCTGCCGCCAGCAGCGGGTTGTACATGTTGTACAAGGGAGCCTGGTCGATGTACGGCAGCAACATAGTCCAGCCGCGCGCATTCAGTGAGATGGGCTCAATGGTGCTGACTCCGCCCAGCGCTGAGTTTTCGCCGTTTGTGCCGGTGCAGGCGCCGCGCGCCAGACACGAGAAGGGAAAACGCCCGAACGCATCGTGATAGTTGTGCAGCGCCAGACCGACCTGCTTGAGGTTGTTCTTGCACTGCGAACGGCGTGCGGCCTCGCGCGCCTGCTGCACCGCCGGCAGCAACAACGCGATCAAGATCGCAATAATGGCAATCACCACCAGCAATTCAATCAGCGTGAATCCGCGACTTCGCCTGCGACCTGGTTCCAGTAACTGCGACATCAGCGAGGCTCCCTGTCAATAAAGGATATGACAACAGCGACTATCGCCGCGGCGCCCGATCCGCAACGGGACCCGGCGAACGCCCACGGAGAACTGGAGAGACAAAAGCTGCGGCAAACTCGGCATCCCGCTGTCGCTGGACGGTCAATTCCACTCCGTCAGCGCGCAACGTTTTGCATGTGGTTGTCGGAGAAACCTCCCCTGTGTCCGCCCTTGCAGGACGACCACAGAAGCTCACGAAGGAAATGTGAACCAGCCGTTAATGACGAGAGCGACCCGGCACTTGCGAACTTGTGCCGCTGACGGGCGTAAGGAATCCCAGCATTGCACGATCGATTCCCCGGAGAAAAAACTGGTTTTTCAGAAAAGAATGAAACGCGGCCGCAAGTTCATCGTCTGTTGTCACTTTTTGTCGTGGCGTCCCGGGTTGCGTCGATTTTTTGCGGGGAATCGATCGCATGCGCGGGGAATCTTGATGTGTCAGTCTTTTCATTCCGTATGCCATGTGGCAGATGGCACCTATGTCTCAGTCGAAGCCAGTGGATACAGGGGACGAATTCGCGCGACTGCTGGTCAAGAATGACCGGGCGCTGTTTCGGTACATCCTGACGTTCGTCTCCCGCCATGGAGATGCCGAGGAAATCCTGCAGAGGGTCGCCACCGTATTGTGGCGAAAGTTCCCGGAGTACGACTCGACACGCGAGTTCCTCCCGTGGGCATTCCGGATCGCGTACTTCGAGATCCTCAAGTTCCGAACAGAGGCCAGTCGCAACCGCTTGATCTTCAGCGAGGATGTCATGGAGGCGCTGGCGGAAACACGTGAGGCAGAGAGCGCCGTGCTGGAGGCGCAGGAACAGGCGCTGCACGAATGCCTTGGAAAGCTCAGCGCCGACTCTGCGTTGCTGTTGCGTCGGCGATACTGCGACTCGGAAACTGTTGCCGTCCTGGCCAGCGAACAAGGGACAACGACAAAGGCGCTCTATCGCCGGCTCGACAGGCTCCGCGACCTCGTCGCCGACTGCATCGAAAGACGCGTCAATGCCGCGGGCGCTTCCGCCGCTTCATAGTCCGGACATCAGTGGGCTGCAGCGGGTGAAGTCCGGACTCAGGAGTATGTATTTGATGCCGACGACGAGAGGGGTACTCGAGTGAACAAGCAAGAAAAGTCGGCTGAACGAGACATCTTCCGCAGGCTGGCCGACGGCACTCTCTCCGCGGAAGAGTTCGCCGGCGTCGAACAGCGGCTGCTGGCAGATCCGGCATTCAGGCGCCGCTATGTGCGCGCCATGGGCGTCGAAGGGGCCATGCACGAGGCTTTTCGGTTCCCTGGCACCTATCGCGAATCGAATCGTCGTCGGTTGTCGGCTGTCAGGGTCTTTGTCTACGGCGGACTGTGCGCCGCACTGCTGCTCGGTGTGGCGGGATGGTCGTTTGTTGCGTTTGGTCCGCGCGGGCCAAGCGCCGTGTACGAGTCGCACGCATCCGCCGGCACGCGTCCCGTGGCGATCGTGACAAAGGCGCAACTGGCCTCAGGCGGAATGAAACCCGGGCTGCGGATCAAGCCGGGCATCTTGAAAGTGGACGAAGGCCAGGTCCAGATCGAGTTTCTCAATGGAGCACAGATCAACCTGGAGGGGCCTGCCGAGCTCCGTGTGCATTCAGTCGACTCAGCAACACTCGTGTCCGGCAAGGCGGCCGCCCGCATTCCACCAGGCGCACGGGGATTTATCCTCAACACACCGGACGCCGCTATTGTGGATTTAGGGACGGAGTTTGCCGTCGCAGTGGGTGATGCCGGAGAAAGTGAGATTCACGTCGTGGAAGGCCAGGTGGATGTGTCCCTTCTGGGCAGCGACGGCAACACGTTGACCAGCCAGAGAATGTCTGAAGCAAGTTCGCTGCGGCTGACCCGTCGTCCGTCAGCACTGGAACGGATCGATACGCCGAGCGTGAAGTTTCCCGGGGTCGAGGCTCAGGTTTCCACGACGCTGGAGGTAACTGAAGAGTACAGTCAGGCCGTTCGTGCATCCCGTCCGGACGTCTACTGGCGTTTCGATCGCCTCGACGGCGGACTCGTCCCGAACGAAGCGGGCGCAGACTTCTCCGGGAGAATTCACACGCATCCCGAGGATGCATCTGCCGTTGTTGTAGGGGATGGAGTCGCCCGGTTTCTGCATTCCGATTGGCCCCGTCGCATCGAAGCGGAGAATGCCGTTCCCGGATTGAACCGGGAGTCGTTCAGCATCGAACTCTGGGCGTGCCTCGACAATTTCCACTGGGCGACTTTCGCAGCCGTTGTCCCCGACTCGATTTCCGATCGCAATTTACATCTCGCATTGCTCGAACTGCCGTACAAGAGTTCGATGGTTTTCACACCCGGATCATACCGGTTCATGTTCCGGCATCCGGCAGGCGATCATGGCGGGACCAACCTGTTCACCAACGGCGATTGCACCCCTGGTCTGTGGCACCACCTCGTTGCCGTGAAATCGCCAAACGGCATGAAGCTGTATCTGAACGGCAAAATGCTGCGGGAAATCGCCGAGAATGCTGGAGGCGATGAATTGCCGTATCGCCTTTATCTCGGCGAACTCTACGAAGGACAGACGGATCGTCAGCTCTCTGGCTCCATCGACGAGTTCGCGCTGTACCTGCGGGAACTGGGTGATGACGAGATCAGCAGTCATTATCGAGCGATGTTCGGCCCGTGACACAGAGGGCATGCTGCGAACGCCCCGACAGCGTGGTGCTTCCACGGACGCAGCCTTCTGCAGCCCGGCCAGATTGAAGCCGCGGAGAGGTCTTTTCTGAGCGCAGGAGAGCCTCAACTTGGGTAGCAGAATTGTCGCTCCCCACCGGTTAACACGAAACGCCGAGAGCGAGAGCTTCCGGCGTTTTCGCATTGGTGGACGCAAATCCGCAGTGGGTCAAAGACTTGGCGACTTAGCCACTCTTGAAGCCCCGTTCTCGGGGCGCTCTCTGGTTCGTTTTGTCC
>JAEUIG010000648.1 GCA_016795125.1 Planctomycetaceae bacterium
CGGAAGCAGCGAGGGCATCGGCGATCTGTCCCATTCCCTGCCCGCTCCAGGAACATTGCAATCCATCGAACAGCATGGAATCGACGAGCGCCTGATCGCCGACTTCGAGCTGATCGCGCCGCACGAGGTACGGAGCGCGGCTCATCGATTCCAGACCTCCGGCTGCGATGATGTCTGCATCGCCGACGGTGACGGCCTGCACCGCGAGCTGCACGGCTTTCAGTCCGGAGCCGCAGACCTTGTTGATGGTCAGCGCGCCGACGTTGTCCGGAAGGCCGGCCTTGAGCGCCGCCTGCCGTGCCGGCGCCTGACCGACCCCCGCCGACAGCACGTTGCCCATGATGACTTCATCGACACGCGCCGGGTCGATCTGCGCGCGCTCGACGGCGCCCCGCAATGCCACGGCGCCGAGTTCCGGTGCCGATAGTCCGCCCAGCGCTCCCTGAAAGCGGCCGATGGGGGTGCGGCAGGCGGCGATGATGACAGGCTCGGACATCGGTGCGGGACTGATTCAGTGAGGGACCGTTGACTCTACAATTGTACGCGTGACCGGCCGGATTGGGCGAGGACCGAGGAACTCTCGGAGACGGCGGCATCCATTTCCAGCATCCGGTTGACAGCCTCTCCTCTCCCTCCCGGGCCCGCCACACGCATTGATTCGCGGCAGGAGCGAGGGGCACGCCTGGCGTGAATCGGGTCTTCACACATTTGGCCGATCTCTGCTAGATTCCCCGCCCTTACAACCGGTGGTCCTGCAGCGGCGAGGCGCACATGTGGCAGCGATTGTTCATCGGCTCATCCCTGTTGAGCCTTGTCCTGGGCGTTAACGCTCTGCTGCAGGCCGGTGATGCTCCGGATGTCGTCCGCGTCCTGCACGCCTGGGAGACGGCGTCCTCGGGCGCCGCTCCGCTGACAGACGACGAACTTGTCAGCTACGCCGAGACGCATTCCGCCCACGAAGTCGAGGCCGCCGCCCGGCTTTGCGGGCCCATCATGGCGCGCACATTGATCCAGGAATTCTCCTGGACGGCGACGACGACCGAGGGACGCCTGGCGCTGACTGCCGTGCCACGCGACCCACTGGTCCGGGCGTTCTACAGCGGCATCGAGATCGAACTGGACGACGGGACGCATCTGCCGGTGCGGCTGCGGTTCCTCGATCCGGCCGGCGAGCGGCGGGCGACGGCGATCGCCGTTCAGCAAGTCAGCGGTGAGTTTCGTGAGAATCCGCGCACGACGGGCGGCGGGGGTGAAATCCGCCTCGCGGCCCTGATCGAGATCGAAGACGTAGATGCGAATGACGAGGAAGCCGTGCCGGACGTCACACAGGTGCTGGCGGACTGGCAGGCCGCGTCGCGCGCCGTGGAACGGGCTCGTGTCGAGTTCGTGCGTTACGAATACGATCAGATCTATGGGGTGGAGAAGCGCGGCAGCGGCCGGCTGTACTTTGAGAGTCCCCAGAAAGGGGTCTATGAACTTCAGGCCTCGCCGATCGGGCCGGGCGACGTCTCCCGGCGCACGCAGCCCAACGGCAGTGCTTACGCACTGGAATCGGACACGTCGTCGCTGGTGTTCTGGGACAACCGCCGGGTCGTTGTCGCGTACCCCGATCAGCACGCGTACGACGAGTTCGTCGTTCCCAAGCAAAGCTCCATCCAGCCGGCGGGTTCGTTCACGCGGCTGTGGTACTCGCTCGCCTCGCCCGCGCGGCTGTTGCCGGGAGTCGTGGGAGTTCACTCGGACGGATTCATGGAACGGTTCGAATGGTCGGTGCTGACCGGCGACGACCGCAAGCTGATCCTCGTGGGCCGTCCGATCACCGATGAAGACCAGCTCGAAATCTCCGAGCTGCAGGTGATCCTGGACACGACGACGCATCTGCCGCAGGCAACGCGATTGATCCCGCCCGGCGGTGAACGGGAAGTGGTGCTGGTGATCAACACGTTTGTCGTGAACGACGATGTGCCGCCGGGCGAATGGCGGCCGGACCTCAGCGGGTATCACAAGTACGATTCCGCTCCGCTGGCGCCGCCGGCGGAAGCAGAACCGGCTGCGGAGTGAATGAGAGGAGCAGAGGGACATAGGGTCACAGGAACAAAGGGCAGGATCGAAAGCTTCCCTCTCTGCTCCTTCGATCCTCTGCTCCTTTGCCTCTTGCTTCTCCCCGCCTTGCACCCTCCGATCGGCACTCCTAGGATCGGCCCGGTCTCACCGAACGATCCTTTTCTCCAGGAGTGCCGGCCGTGCTCGCCCGGATTGTGAATTGCTGTGGGTTCGTCTGCGCGTTCGTCTCACTCGCGGCAGCGGATGCCGCCTCAGCGGCCGATCCTATCCGCTATTGCCGCTTTCGCGCGGGAGACAAGGTCGCCTACGGTCTCGTCGAAGGTGACCGCGTGCGCGAGCTTACCGGCGAGTTTGCCGCGTGGACGAAAACAGAGACGACACATTCGCTCCGTGACGTCGAACTGCTCGTTCCGTCCGAGCCGACGCAGATTCTTGCACTGGCCGGCAACTATGAGAGCCATCTCGGTAACGAAGACACGATCACCACGACGATCACCACGGTCGTGACGGTGAAAACCGATCGCAAGACCGGCGAGACGAAGACGAACACGACGACGACCGAGGAAACGCGGCGCAGCGGGGACGTGCCGGAGAAGTTCAGGATTCCGCAACCGTTCTTCAAGAGTCCGAGCGGCCTCGTTCCGCACGGCGGCCAGATCCGCGTGCCGCATGATTCGCAGGTCGTGCACTACGAAGCGGAGCTGGTGATCGTCATCGGCAAGACGGCGACGAACGTGCCGAAGGACCAGGCGCTCGACTACGTGCTCGGGGTCACCGCCGGGAATGACGTCAGCGAGCGGGTGTGGCAGAAGGCCGATGTGCAGTGGTGGCGCGCCAAGGGAAGCGACACCTTCGCGCCTTGCGGCCCGTTCATCGTTGCCGGCGTGAACTACGACGATCTGCTGCTGGAACTGCGTCTGAACGGCGAGACGAAGCAGAAAGAACGGACGAGCCACATGATCCAGGATGTGCCGTCGATCGTCAGTTTCATCAGCGAGCACGTCACGCTGCATCCCGGCGACCTGATTTACACGGGGACCTCGGGAACGACCACGCCGATCAAGCCGGGCGACGTGGTGGAGGTCGAGCTGGAAGAGGTTGGGGTGCTGAGGAATGAGGTGGTGGCTGAGTGAAGGGGCAGAGGGGCAGAGGGGCAAAGGGGCAAAGGGAAGTGACTTCTCGCCCTCTCCCTCGAGAGACGTACGGATTTCATAGAAAGCGTCGATCGGGGAGAGGGCAAATTCCGTTCGGCACTCGAATGGCTGCTTTCAATCTTCGGCTGGCGAGATTCGCCGTTTCCGCGCCGCAGGCAGCACGACCCCAGCGGGGTCTCAGAATGTAGCCGGGGGTTGAGCGCAGCTCGCCGCCAGGCGAGCGGA
>JAEUIG010000730.1 GCA_016795125.1 Planctomycetaceae bacterium
TCGGACCTGGATGGCATTGCCGATCGAGCGCTTGGCCGGATCGAGGTAGTCGCGTGTGAACTGGTCGTTCATCACGACATCCATTTTTCCACGCAGGTCGTCGATGCGGGGGTCGGCCGCGACATCGTCTTCGTAGTCGGCGGCGGTCAGCGAACCTTTCAGCAACGGCACCGCCACCATGTACTGGAGGCAGTGATCGCGGTCGGCCGGGTTATCCAGGCGGCCTGTCTTGTTGATGATGCGGTGCCCGCTCTCCTGCGTTTCGAGGATGATGCGGTCGATGTCGCGGAGTCGTCCCACCACTTGCGGATGAAGTACGATCGCGGCTTCAACGGCGGTCTGCGCATGGAACTCGGCGGGGAACGAAATCTTGAACAGGACGTGTTCCATCACATAGCTGCCGAAACCAGCGGGCGGCACGCGGATGGGTTGTGCCTTGAAGAGCACTTCCTGGAATCCCCAGAGCTTGGCGGTGAGGGCACTGGGATAGCCCATTTCTCCGCGCAGGGCGTTCAGCGCGTGCGAAACGGCGCGGCTGGTCGCGTCGCCGGCCGCCCAGCTTTTGCGTGAGCCCGTGTTCGGCGCGTGCCGGTAGGTCCGGAGCGCGCCACCGTCGAGAAACGCATTCGACAGCGCGTTGACGATCTGTTCGCGCGATCCTCCCAGGAGGCGCGTGGCGACGGCCGTCGAGGCGATCCTCACCAGCAGCACGTGATCGAGTCCTACACGATTGAAGGCGTTCTCCAGCGCGAGGATGCCCTGGATTTCGTGCGCCTGAATCATGGCCAGCAGGACGTCGTGCATCGTCAGCGGGGGACGACCCGCCGCAGCGGCGTCGCGGCTGAGGTAGTCCGCGACGGCGAGGATGGCCCCGAGGTTGTCGGAGGGGTGCCCCCACTCGGCGGCGAGCCAGGTGTCGTTGTAGTCGAGCCAGCGGATCATTGCGCCGATGCAGAAAGCGGCGCGGACGGGTTCGAGTTCGTCGGCGGTTCCCGGGACACGGGAGCCTCTGCCGGGCAGCGTCGCGCCGGGGACGATCGGTCCGAGCAGCTTGGTGCAGGCGGGATAGGAGAGAGCCAGCAGAGCGCAGCCGAGGGAGTCCATCAGGCACCAGGCGGCAGTTTCGTGCGCCTCGCTGCTGGTGATCTGCTCGACGGCGAGCGTGTAGTCGGCGATCTGCTGCAGGAGCGCGTCGGCGTCGGGTCGCTGCGCGCTGGTGAAATCGTGTTGCGACATGGAGCGGAGGTCGGCGGACAGTGGTCAGTTGATAAAGCGACCCGGACGCTGTGAGCGTCCGGGTCGCTGCGTGGCATCGCGTAGACGTCGCCTACCGTTGGTTAATCGGCACGAAGGGGCGGTCGGGCGGGCCGATGTAGTTGGCGGCAGGGCGGATGATCTTGTTGTCGGCCCGCTGCTCCAGAACGTGGGCACCCCAGCCGGTGATGCGGGCCAGCACAAACAACGGCGTGAACATCGCCGTCGGCACTCTCATCCGATGGTAAGCGACGGCGCTGTACCAATCGAGATTCGGAAACATCTTCTTCTCGCGCCACAGCACCTGTTCGATCCGCTCGGCAATGTCAAATAAACGCATGTCGCCGGCTTCCTCCGAGAGTTCGCAGGCGATCTCCTTGATGACCTGATTGCGCGGGTCGGAGATTGTGTAAACCGGGTGCCCGAAGCCGATGATGATCTCTTTGGCGGCAATCCGCCGCAGGATGTCGGCTTCGGCTTCGTCCGGAGTCTGATAGCGCTGCTGAATCACGAAGGCGTATTCGTTGGCGCCCCCATGCTTCGGGCCGCGCAACGCACCGATGGAGCCGGCGATTGACGAGTACAGATCGGAGCCGGTGCCGGCGATGACGCGGGCCGTGAAAGTCGACGCGTTGAATTCGTGTTCGGCATAGAGCACGAGCGACCGGTTCATCGCTGCGACGTGCGAATCGGGCGGCGTTTTGCCGTGCAGCAACTGCAGGAAATGTCCGCCGACGGACGGCTGCCTTGTGGCGAGATCGATTCGCCGGCCGCCGTTGGCGAAATGGTGCCAGTACAGCAGCATCGATCCGAGCGACGCCAGCAGGCGGTCAATGATGTTGCGGCCGATTTCGGGATCGTGCTGTTCGGGTTCCGGCTCCAGACATCCCAGGACCGACACGCCGGTTCTGAGGACATCCATCGGGTGCGCGGTCGCGGGAAGCTGCTCCAGCGCTGAGCGCAGCGCCTCCGGCAGACCGCGCAGCGAAGTCAACTTGCTGCGGTACGCGTCCAATTGCGCGGCGGTCGGCAGCTCGCCGTGAATCAGCAGATAGGCGACTTCCTCAAACTCGCACTGTTCCGCGAGGTCCAGAATGTCATAGCCCCGGTAGTGCAAATCCTTCCCGCTGTGGCCAACCGTGCTTAGCGCCGTGTTGCCGGCCGGCACGCCGGACAGCGCGACTGACTTCTTGGGCGTACGCGTCGCAGCAGAGGTTGCCTCGCTCACGGTGCCGGAGTCCTTTCTTGCGAGTAGAGGTCGTCGAGCTTGCGCTCGTAGTCCAGATAGCCGAGGACATCGTACAGTTCGGCCCGCGTCTGCATCTGGTCGATGACGGACGCCGCTGTGTGTTCTGTGCGGATCGCCTGGTACACGTGCTCCGCCGCGCGGCTCATGGCGCGGAACGCGCTCAGCGGATAGAGCACCATCCGTACGCCGCTGCCCGACAGTTCGTCGGTGGTGAACTGCGGAGTGACGCCGAATTCGGTGATATTCGCCAGCACCGGCACGGATACCGCGGCTGTGAACTCACGGTAGGCGTCGAGGGTGGTCAGCGCTTCGGCGAAGATCATGTGCGCGCCGGCCTCGACATAGGCGCGAGCACGATTGATCGCTCCGGCCAGCCCCTCATTCGCGAAGGCATCCGTCCGCGCCATGATGACGAACGCGCTGTCGGCGCCGGCATCTACGGCGGCCTTCAAGCGATCGCACATCTCATCAGCACTGACCAGAGCCTTTCCCGGCCGATGCCCGCAGCGTTTGGCCTGCACCTGGTCTTCCAGATGGCAACCGGCCGCGCCGGCGCGCGACAGCTCGCGAATTGTGCGGGCGATCTGGAACGCGCCTCCCCAGCCGGTGTCGGCATCAACCAGCAGCGGCAGCGACGTCGCTTGTGTGATTCGCCGCACGTCTTCGCAGACATCATTGAGCGTGGTGATGCCCACGTCCGGCAGGCCGAATGACGCATTGGCAACGCCCGCGCCGGAGAGATAGAGCGCCCGGAATCCCGCGCGTTCCGCCAGGAGGGCACAGTACGCGTTGATCGTGCCGGCGATCTGGAGCGGTCGCTCCTGCTCGACTGCGAGGCGGAAGCGTGCGCCGGGAGATGTTTGCTGGAGATCGCTCATGAGCGACAGGCTTTGCTGCGAACTGTCGTTGAATTCGGACTGGCGAAGCCAGTGGCATCCTCAATGTCTCACGCTGGTGGAGTCAACGACCCCGACGTGAAGCTCGCAACTCGTCGTCATAGCGACCGCGAAGCGCGGGAGCAACCGACGATGATGATGCCCGGCGCTCTGATTGTCT
>JAEUIG010000049.1 GCA_016795125.1 Planctomycetaceae bacterium
GGGTGGGCGACCAGCGCCCGCAAGCTCAATCGAGGTGGAAACGTCGATGGCGGTCATAATCGGCAGCATCATTGTCATCGCCTCCGTGCTGGGCGGATTCACGATGGCCGGCGGTCACGTGCACGCGCTGCTCCATCCGTCCGAATTCGTCACCATCGGAGGCGCCGCGTTCGGCGCCCTTGTGGTCTCGTCGCCGAAGCGCGTGCTCATGGACCTGATGAAGGGCATGATCCAGATGCTGAAGGGCAATCCCTTCACCAAGGCGGCGTACCGGGACATGCTGCAACTGCTGTACTCCATCTTCCGGCTGGCGAGACGCGACGGCCTGCTGGCCCTCGACAATCACTTGAGCACGCCCGAGCAGAGCGAACTGTTCACCAAGTACCCCAAGCTGCTGGCGAATCATCACGTCACGCACTTCATCTGCGAAGCGATGGGGATGGCCGTCGAAAGTCGTTCGACACCGCAACAGCTGGGGGATTTGTTCGAGACCCAGATCAAGGTGGCCGAGCACGAACATCACGAGGCGGTGGGCGCCCTGGCGAAGACCGCCGACGCCATGCCAGGGTTCGGGATCGTCGCGGCCGTGCTCGGCATCGTGATCACGATGGGCGCCATCACCGGACCCGCGGAAGAAATCGGACACAAGGTCGGTGCCGCTCTCGTCGGTACGTTTCTGGGAATTCTGATCTCCTACGGCTTTCTGGCGCCGATGGGGGGCCGCATGGAACTCCTCGGCAGTGCTGAGTCCGCGTATTTCCGCACGATCGCAGCGGCCATCGTGGCGTTCCAGGAAGGACTGGGACCAAAGGATGTGATTCTGCAGGTCAGCCGCGGCATCGCGAGTGACGTCCGGCTGGACCGCAAGGAACTTGAGCAGCTGTTCCAGGAAATCGGCTCATAAGCCACGCGTTGAAGGAGGGCACGGAGATGGCGGGTAAAGGAGGCGGCGCCTGGAAGGTGGCCTACGCGGACTTCGTGACCGCCATGATGGCGTTCTTTCTCGTCATGTGGATCGTCGCGCAGGACACCAAGGTCAAGGAGCAGATCGCCCACTACTTCGTCACTCCGATGGGTTACATGCCGATCGGTGAACGGGCCCAGGCCAAATCGGGCGGCGCCCTGGATTCCCAAAGTTCCGGAAACATCCCCCTGCAGGACGCGGTCAGCATGGGGCGCGGCCGTGCCCGGCACTCCGACACCGACGCTGAAGGTCGCCACACGAAGATGGTGAGCGACTGGCTGCATGCCGACTCGCAGGAATACGCGTATTGGAAAGACAATGCGGACAGGGTCCGAGCTGCGGCACAAAGCCGCTCTCCCAATCCCCGCGATCCTACCGCCGCCGACGCCGCCGCCATCGACCGGCTCGCCCAGATGCTCAACAGCGAGACGTACGAACGGCTGCCCTTAAAGGATCACAGCGTCTACCGCGACCTGCTGCTGGAAGCGCTGTCGAATGTCGACTGGGAGCAGCTGGCCGAGGACCTCATCAACGAATAAGCCCCTGTCCCGGCCGACGTGTGCGCATCCGGGGGCCTTATTCCCGAACCCTCGGCCCGGTTCTGCGGTCCGGCTTTCGCGTGCAATTCGTGCCCCGGACAGGCGGCTGTCCGCGGCGCGGGGCACTTCCCGGCGAAACCCTCGCCTTTTGCCCGGAATCGGACTAAAATCAACGGAGCCGCCGTACGCAACCGGGGTACGGTGCGCGCACCGACGGCAATCAGAAGGAATTGGCCCGTGGCCACAGCGACGAAGTCGACGACCAAGCAGCAGACCATCAACGGCGCCGATATCCTGATCGATGCCCTCGTCCGGCAGGGTGTGAAGTACGTCTTCGCGTATCCCGGCGGTGCGAGCATGCCGCTGCACCAGGCCTTGCGCCGTCACCGGGAAGCCGTCCGTACCATTCTCCCGCGTCACGAGCAGGGAGGGGGATTTGCCGCGCAGGGAATCTCCCGCAGCTCCGATGAAGTCGGCGTCTGCATGGCGACCAGCGGTCCCGGCGCGACCAACCTCGTCACTTCCATCGCCGACGCCAAGATGGACAGCGTCCCGATGGTGATCGTCACCGGGCAGGTGCCGCAGCAGGTGATCGGCAGCGATGCGTTTCAGGAAACGCCGATCGTTTCGATCTGCCAGCAGATCACGAAGCATCAGTATCTCATTACGGCCGACGATCCCAATTGCAGCGAGTCACTGCAGAAGACGCTGCGCAGCATTCCGCGCATCGTCAAGGAGGCGTTCCACATCGCGAAGAGCGGACGCCCCGGCCCGGTGCTGATCGACTTCCCCAAGAACATTCAGCTCACGAAGCTCGAGGGGGAGATCGACTTCGATCCGCCGATGTCGCTGCCCGGCTACATCGCCGAGAAGCGGATCGTGGCGGACGAGCAGGTGCGGCAGGCGATTGCCGCCATCCGCCGGTCCCACAAGCCGATTCTCTACGTGGGGGGCGGAATCATTCACTCCGGCGCCGCCGAAGAACTCACGAAGTTCGCCAAGCGCTCGCGGATCCCTGTCACCATGACCGTCATGGGACTGGGCGCCTTCCCTGGCGACGATCCGCAGTCGCTGCACATGCTCGGCATGCACGGGACGGTCTACTCCAACTACGCCATCAACGACGCCGACCTGCTGCTGGCGCTCGGCGTCCGCTTCGACGACCGCGTGACCGGCAAGCTCACCGAGTTCGCCAAGCACGGCAAGATCGTCCATGTGGACATCGATCCGTCCGAAATGCACAAGAACAAGGAAGCCCACATTCCGATCGTCGCGGACGTCAAGGACTTCCTGGTCAAGCTCAATGCCGCGTTCACCGACGCGGACATTCCCGAGACGACGGCATGGTGGAAGCAGATCGAGGAATGGCGTGAGCGCCATCCGTTACGCTACGGCGACAACGGGGACGCGATCCTGCCGCAGTATGCCATCGAGGAGCTGTGGCGGCAGACGAAGGCGCTCGATCCGTTCATCACGGTCGGCGTGGGCCAGCACCAGATGTGGGCGGCGCAGTGGTTCAAGTTCAACCAGCCCAAGCACTGGCTGAGCAGTTCAGGCCTCGGGACGATGGGCTTCGGCCTGCCGTCCGCCATGGGGGTGCAGACCGTGCACCCGGGCAAGCTGGTGGTCGACATCGACGGCGACGGCTCGTTCCAGATGAACATCCAGGAACTGGCCACGCTGCACTGCGAGAAGCTGCCGGTCAAGATTCTGCTGCTCAACAACCAGCATCTGGGCATGGTGGTGCAGTGGGAAGACCGCTTCATGGAAGGGAAGCGGGCCCACACCTACCTGGGACCGATCGACCATCCCGAATGGCTGGGAGAAGGCTCCGGCGCGTTCTACGAGCAGACCTACCCCGACTTCGTGAAGATCGCCGAGGGCTACGGCATCCGCGCTCTGCACGTCCGCCGTAAATCGGAATATCC
>JAEUIG010000060.1 GCA_016795125.1 Planctomycetaceae bacterium
AAGGGAACAGTCGATCAAGACAGGCTGGAGCACCCTTCGCGAATTAGAACTCGCCGAGGACTTCGCCCTTTTTCCGCGTGATTGCCCCAGCGAAGTTCTGGGCCGAGACGTTCGCGCTGACGAAACGCACAGAACCGTCTCCCATCAGGAAGTGGGCGCCGCCGACATGGAACGAATGGAATCCGCCGCCGCGATTATTAGTGCACCCGATGGCGCACGGGCCGCCGTTGGCCTGATCGGTGCCGTCGAAAAGCGCACCCTTCAGCCAATGCTCGCCCACGAGCACGTCCCACCAGCTTCCGCCATTTGTCGGCCCGAACGCTGCGGTATCGGCAGCGTGCGGCATCGACTGGTGGTAAATCGTCTTCCCGCCGGTGCGTTCGCCCAGGAGGAAGGTGTTCGACGTTCCGTCGGTGATCATCCTGATCGGGTTGACTCCCCCGTCGTCGCCGACGCTGATGATGGTCGGACCCATGCGAACGATTCCGGCCACCGCGCCCAAGGCGCCTTCGCGATCACCGCCCTGGTTGTTGTTGTAGGCGATATTGCCGTATCCGGCGCGAACGCCCGTCGCCACCGAATAGTCCATGCGGGCGCCATCCCACGTGATGGCGGTCGGCTGGCCGATGATCCCCGCCGGAATCGAATACGTATCAACGGGGAGGGCCGGCGATGACGGACACATCGCGACCGTCAAGATTGTCTTGGCTGCGGCCAGATTTGCCGCCACACCGGCAGGGTTGAAGTTGTACGGGCCGCTGGACGCCTGGGTAAATCCCGGGACGCTCTGGTTAATCGAGTTGTACAGCGGCGCTTGATCGATAAAGGGCAACAATGAGACAACGAGTCCCTGCAGACCGAGCGTCGGCGGCGCCGCAATGTCGTAGTCGACGCGATACGCATACGGGAAGACGCCGAACGAACTTTCGTAGTTGTGGAGCGCGAGGCCCCACTGCTTGAGGTTGTTTCGGCACTGGGTCCGGCGGGCGGCTTCCCGGGCCTGCTGCACCGCCGGCAGCAGGAGGGCAATCAGGATCGCGATGATCGCGATCACCACCAACAGCTCAATCAGCGTAAACCCACGACGCGCGCGCGACATAGCTGGCTCCTTATAGCCGAGCGAGAAGAAAAGAGGACAAGACGGGAAATGACCGAAGCGCCGCAGAAAAACAGCGGACGCTGGTATTGAGAGACCATGAACTGCACGAGCCAGACTGATAGCATGCACAGTTGCAGAGGCATCGTCAAGTAATTGGCGCCCGGAATTGCATCTCGCTCCGCGTCTGCCAGCTTTTTTCAGCCGATCGGCACCGCGACCGAGTCCGGCGACAGGCCGGTGTTCAGCGCCCTGGCTCAGAAAGCGAACGACGGACGGGGCCTGCAGCAGCGTGGGCGGAGCGACCGCGTCGCCGAGTGGACCTCGCAATGGCGCGACGACGCGTTCATCAACGGCAGCGCTCTGGAATGCGCAGCGGTGCATTTCGCTGAGGTCAACGCCGGATCAGTCGACATCGACAGGCTTCAGGCCATTGTCAACACGACGTGCAGCATCGTCCGGCAAGCGCGCCGCGGCGCCCGTGGATGGAGCGGCCGGGTGTTGTTCCCGGTGATGTCATCAGCAGGGTTGGTCCAACTGCATCACCCGCGCGCTGCGGCACCAGGTTTCTCGTATCCCCAGTCTGTCCCGACTGCACGCAGAGTCGCTTCGACTCGCAACGGCGCCTCGCACCAGACGCCCGCCCCGCGCACGTCTCTATTTCGGCTCGACCGTCGTTGGCGCCTGCGGCGCGTTGCCTTGTTCGATGAAGATGGCGGGCAACTTCACTTCCGGGAGGTCCTTCGTGTTCAGTTCGATCGTCGGGATCTGAACCGGGCCGCCTTCGACGCGGACGATGAACTCTGACGTGGCCGGGTCCGCGTACTTGCCGTTGAACTTGTCACCCTCGTAGCGGCCGCCGAGCAGATTGACCTGTCCCCATTGAACGGTGAGGGCGTACTTGCCATCGGGAGCGCCATCACCATTGGCCCCGCCTTCGTAGGTGCCGATGGCAAAGGTTCCGTCCGTGTCGGTGAAGCCTCCGGGGGAGATCGACTTGGATGTGCCCGCATTCGGGTCGGCGTCTCCCAGCCGCGTCAGACGAATGGCAACCGTGGGTTCCGGTTTGCCATCAATCAGAATCTTGCCCGTCACTTTGTGAACCGTGTCGCGCTGCATGGGCGGCTCACTGGAACCGCAGCCGACGAGCGTCAGAATCAAACCCAGGTAACCCACATGACGAATCGACCGCATGATTTCGGCCCTCTCAGGCGAATTGAAGTAACCGGCGCTTGGTCCACGTCGGTGGGAGCACCGGACACTCCAATGGCGCCGACGCTGTGCTGTCACCGACGACTTGCTGCGTGACTCGAACGAACGACCAGCGATTGCTGCCGCAGGCATCTCTCGCATCGCGCCCCAGGCGAGCGAGAGTGACCGAGGCTACAGGATCGCCGGCAAAGAAATTGTAATCGCCGTGAGAGCGTTTCGCGCTCCCTGCGACGACGTAAAACAAAAAGCAATCCCGCACGGTGCGGGATTGCTTGTGTTCGTCTTCGTTGACGAGGAACCCGTCGACTTAGAACTCGCCAGTGATTTCGCCCTTCTGGCGGGTAATCAGTCCCGCGAGGGTGAATGCCGCGATGTTCTCACCGATGAACCGGACCGAACCATCGGCCAGCAGCGCATGTGCACCGCCGACATGGAACGAATACAGACCGGAATGGCGAGCGTTGGAGCAGTTGACTGCGCACGGGCCTCCGTCGGCACTGCCAGGGTTGCCGTTGAAGCTGGTCCCGTTGACCCAGATGTCTCCCTGGAAGATGGCGTCCGCCCATCCGCCGCCGCCCGCGATCGGCTGAGCAGCAACGTCCGGATCGGTCGCATCGCTGCTGACCGGCACGCCCTTGCGGTAGTACACGTTACGACCGGCACTTTCGACGGTCAGGAACGTGTTAGACGTTCCATCCAACACCGAAGCGATCTTGCCCGCATTGCCGCCGTCCGCCAGCGCGATCGCCGGTCCTGCGGCCGCACGCACCTGCCACGTTGCAATTCCATGACGATCGCCAGCCGATCCGCCGGGGAAGCTGGAGTAGGCGAGATTGCTGAAGATGCCGCGAACACCGGAAATCTGCATGTAGTCCAGCGCACCGGTGGTCAGGTTTACGGTCGGATTGACCGGCGGGTAACCAGCGGCCAGGACCGTGCCACCAGGAATGGTGACTGTGATCGTCGAGGTCGTACGCGGGGTGGACGGGCAGATGTAGCCCGGGATCACCGTTCTGACGGCGTTCGCGTTCACCGTGTGATACGGCCCCTTGTTCAGGTCCATGGAGTTGACCACGGTGGTCTGGTCCAGGTACGGCAGGAGTGCCATCGACCAGCAGCTCGCGTTCTGGAAGCTCATGCCGCCCGCGAGCTGGAGGTCCAGCATTGCCGGGCTCGGGAACATCCCGAAGACATCCAGGTAGTTGTGATGTGCCAGTCCGATCTGTTTCAGGTTGTTTTTGCACTGGGTCCGGCGAGCGGCTTCCCGTGCCTGCTGCACGGCCGGCAGCAGCAGTGCGATCAGGATCGCGATGATCGCGATCACGACCAACAGCTCAATCAGCGTAAACCCACGACGCGCGCGCACCATAGTTGGCTCCTTAAAGCCGAGCAAAATGAGGGACCCCGAACAAGACACACAGAACACTGCGCCGCAAAAAATCAGCGGACGCCAGCAATGAGAGACCATTCAATTCCGCCAGCCAGCCTGATAGTATGCACAGTTTAAGGGCAGCGTCAAGAACTTGCCGCCCGGATTTGCCCCTGCGGCGCCACCCGCAGGATCTGCCCGGAAACCGTCAGAATATCGGCAAATGTTGATGTTTGACGAAGTTCCGGAGAGCTCCCAGCGTTCACACGAATGGACTGACAGCCAGCGTTTGACCCGTTCCACCGCGACCGGTCTGCAGCCCGGCGCGGCCGTGAGAAAACGTCCGTCCCATGCCTGATTCCACCGAGCTCAAGTCCCCTCCGCGACGTGGCCGCGCTGCGAACGCGGCCCCCCGTCGCAGCGGGCAGACGATGGTCCGCGTCTACAACAGCCTCCGCGATCAGATCCTGGACGGAGTGATCCCGCAGGGGGCGCACATCTCGATCCAGTCGATCGCCACGGCGACCGACTCCAGCAACGGGCCGGTCATCAGCGCCCTGGCCCGGCTGGCCAACGAGGGGCTCGTCCTGCACCAGCGCGGGCAAGGCTACCGCGTTGCCGAGTGGACCCCCGAGATGCTCGATGACCTGCTGGTCATCCGCCGTGCCCTGGAATGCGAGGCGGCGCGACTCGCGGCCGTCAACGCCGGTCCCGGCGACATCGCCAGACTGCAGGCGCTGGTCGACGAAATGGCCGAGATCGTCCGGGAGGGGCGTCGTGCCGACGGACAGATCGCCGACGTCGAAATGCATATCGCGATCGCGCAGCTCAGCCGCAGCCCATCCCTGATTGACGCACTGCGCCGCAGCCACCTGCTGGAAATCGTCCACCGCCGGTTGCAGATCTACGAGCCGCGCGGCGACTTCACCAATCTGGCCACCAATCATCAGCTGCTGGTGAACGAGATTGCCTCAGGCGATCCGAACCGGGCTTATGCCGAGATGCACGAGCACCTCGCGGGGCGAACGGCGGCTGCGCGCACTACGGAATAAGTGCTTGACGCAAAGTCGCAGAGGCACAAAGACGCGCAGAGCAGGAACCGATGGCGTCGGAATCTGCGTGCCAGGGTCGCCTCCAGGTTGACCCGTCTTTGCGCGTCTCGGCGTCTCTGCGGCTTTGCGTCGATTTGTCGTCTGCGACGCGATTCGTCAGTCGCGCGGGATCGGCACGTCGTGGACCGGCATCAACTGGTTCAGGTTGGTGACGGCCAGCACCTCGCGCACGTCCGGCGACGGATTGTAGAGGTGGACCTCGATGTCCTTCCGGCGAATCGTGGCGAGCAATCCGAGCAGTCCGCTGGGGACCAGCCGCACGCCCGTCAGGTCAACGTGCATCTGCGTGCACTGGTGTTCTTCGATCAGCGCCAGCATCTGCTCACGACAGGCGGCAACATTGGTGTCGTCGAGCACGTCGCGGCCGCCAAAGCCGACGACCGCGATCGCACCTGCCTTGTAGACTTCCAGCACGCTCCCGGCAGCCGCCATGAGTTCCTCCCGCGCGATTGAGCAGCACAGACGCTGCGAGAATCTCCGGCCCTCGACATTGCCGGGACTATACCGGGTGCCTCCGCTGCTGAACAGCCGCCTGCAACCCGTCCATGGGGACGCTTCCCGGAACCACGGAATACGCGGCAGGCCCGCAGGAAAACGCGAAGCGAGGGGAATGGGGGCAACGGCGAATGGGTGCAGCGATTCCGTCTCTCGCGGTTTCCCTTCTCCGCTGCGCATGTCCGGGGTTCCCAGGTACGAAACAATGCCGATCGATATGTTCGAGCGAACGTTGGTCCTGAATTCGCCTCCTGCGTCGGGATGCGCATTCCCGTCCCCGTCTTGCGCTTGTTCGACAACGTCCACCCGCCGTAAAATCTCTCCGCTGCCGTGTCTTTTTTCTGCAAGACGGCGTGACTCTCACGCGTACTGGGAATGGAACCCTGAGTGTGGATGTCGTGCCTTGTCGGCAAGGTCATTGATCCTTTGCTGACAGGTGCGGCTCGATTTCCATGGAGGGTGGCGTGCCCATTACGCGCACTTCGCTGCTGGTTCGTCTCCGGGCGGACGGCGACCCTGCTGGTTGGCACGAGTTCGTGGTGTTGTATGAACCGTTGCTCCGCGCCTGTGCCAGGCGTGCCGGGATTCGCGAACACGACGTTCCCGACGTGGTGCAGGATGTCCTGCTGAAGCTGCTGCGGCTGCTGCCCGGGTTTGAGTACGCGCCGGCGCGCGGACGGTTTCGTGCCTGGCTGGGGACCGTGTGCCGCACGGCGATCTCGGACTGGCGTCGCCGCCAGCGCCACGCGCTCGCATCCATGCCGGTTGCAGAAACGTCGATGGCGGACGACACGGACGAACGCGAGTGGGAGACGGAGCACCGCCGGCATGTTCTGCGGCACGCACTGGCGACGGTGCAGAGGCAGGTCTCCCCGGGCGCATGGACGTGCTTCGAGCGCTACGTACTGCAGGAGCGATCGGCGTCGACGGTGGCACAGGAACTGTCGCTGACATCCTCGGCCGTGTACGTCATCGCCTCGCGCGTCCGTGCACGGCTGCGGCAGAAGTGCGCCCAGTTCGACGAGGACCTGGCATGAGCAGCACCCACTGCCTCCCGGACCCGGCGCTCTGGCCCGCCACTGCGGGGGAGGAACTTGCGCCGACAGTCGCCGAGCACCTGCAGGCATGCGCGCACTGCTCAGCCCGTGTGACACAGTTGCGCGAACAGCGGCGTCAGTTGCTGGCGGCCGCCGATGCACCGGCCGCCGAGTTCGCCGGCGGACGCGAACATGGTGGATTCGACGCATGCGTGGCGAGTGCCGCCTGCGATCCGGTGACCTCGATCGGCGGCTATCAGGTGCAGCGGCTGCTGAGCGTGGGAGGTCAGGCTGATGTCTATCTGGCACGGCATCCAACCCTGTGCACGAGCGTGGTCGTCAAGTGGGCGCATCAGACGCTTCACCGATCGCCCGGAACCGCGCGGCGGTTTGCCGACGAGGCCCAGCTGCTGGCGGAACTGCGACATCGCAGCCTGGTCCGCGTGTACGACGTCGGCATCGCAGAGGGTCGGCCGTTTCTCGTGATGGAGTACGTCGCCGGCAGCGTGCTGAGCCGAACCGGAGCGCGCCCCATGCCTCCCTGCGAAGCCACGGCGATCGTTGCCGGAATCGCACGCGCGCTGCATGCCGTGCACGACGCCGGGCGTCTGCATCTTGATGTTCAACCGGACAACATCCTGGTCGACGGCGACGGCACGCCGCGACTGATTGACTTTGGCATGTCGGCCAGGCGCGGGGCCGCTGCTGACTGCCCGCAGGGCGTCCCCCACGGCGGGACCCCGGAATACATGGCGCCCGAACAGCTCGCGGCCGACATGGCGCGGATCGATGTCCGATCCGACGTCTATGCACTGGGGGCCGTGCTGCACGAGTTGCTCACCGGGTCGCCGCCGCAACCCGAGTGGCTGTGGTCCGGAATCGCGCACGCGCCGCACGTTTCCGCTGCTCCGGCGGTGCCGCCGGCCCTGCGGCGCATCTGTCGCCGTGCCCTCGATCCCCAGCCGGCGCGGCGATACGCCTCGGCGCTGGAGTTCTCCCGCGCGCTGGAACAGTTCGCCACCGGCGGCACCGGATCGATTTTCGCCGTTGCGGCAGGCCTGCTTACGCTGGCGCTCCTCTGCGGCGGCCTGTGGGCCGTCATGCCACCGGCTGTCCATCACTCTTCACAGAAAGCGAGGATCGCGTTGATTCCCGGAGAGCCGGCAGCCGCAGTGGAACTGTTTTTGGAGCAGACCGCCGACGGCCGACGGTCGGTGACCGTGTTTCTGCAAAATGGCCGCTGTGTGCCGGTCGGCGTGGAGCGGTCGGTTCGCGGCGACGGTTCGCCGCCGCCCGAGCGCATTCCCGAACTCTCACGCGAATTGCTGGCGATGCGCGGAACGTTTCTCGTGGCGAGTCTGCCTGTCGACCCTGGGTCAGGTCTGCCGGCGGCCCGGCCGGCCCTGTCTCCCCTGCCGCCATTGCCGGCGGGAACGATGGCGCATGTGACCGGCGACCGCATTCTCGTCGTTCAAAAAGACGGGACGTCCGTGTCGCGTTCAGTACGAACGATGCAGGTCCGCCAGTTGCGGCGCGTCCAGGCAGAGCTGCGGATGATGGCGTCGCAGTTTGACGCACTGCTGATCGCGACAGATGGCGCGAGCGATCCGCCCCCTGTTGCGGCGGTCGGTTCGCCATGAAGGATGACGAATAGTGCTCACGGAGGAAACCGCACGTGTCAGCCATGTACGACGTCGTCATCGAGATTCCTCACCCGCGCCGATTGCCGTTGCTTCCGCCGGGAGTGCGAGTTGCACTCTGCATCGAGGAGCAGGAATCGGACGAAACTGCTCCGTCGGTGCGGACGGACTGGATCACGCTCCGACGAAAGGAACAGCGGCGCCGGACGTGGCGCTGCGCCGCTCGCGTGACGCGAAAATCCAGGCGTAAGGCCTTACGCGTGCGGGCGCGGATTATTCGCGGGAAGCGGCTGACGGATTCCTCCGGGGCGCCGCTGGTGACCTGCCGGCTGACGGCGTTCGTGTGCGGGCCGGAAATCGTGCAGTCGCGCGCTCGCTCTGTCAGCCGCAGCGAGTTGCGCGACTTCGCCGGCGAACTGCGACAGTCCACGACGACAGCGGGGGCTGCTCGCGGGCTGAGGTTGCAGGTGCTGCTGCGGCTGCAGCGCAGCGGCGGTCTGTCCGCAGCGGACCGTCGGCACCCTGCCCTGACTTCGGCCTGGCGAGCCTGCATGCGCGCGGAGCGCCGCCGCATGATCAACCGCCTGCGTCACGCCGTGCGGCGACTGGAGCGGAAAAGCCAGCGACAAGACCGGCGTGGCAGGAAACTGCGGCCACTTTGACTTCCACCCGCGATTGCAGTTCCCGAACTCGGGCCGGATCAAAGTCTGCCGGCAGCAGCCGTTCGGCGTTTGCGGCCGCGACGGCCACGCCCTGTTGCAGGGACTCCAGGAAATCCCAGCCACGTTGCAATCCATCCGCCAGCCCGGCCGTCAGGCAGTCGCCGCAACCGATCGGATTGACGACCTGCACGCGCGGCGGCTGCACGCCATACGTATCGGACAGAGACGTCGCCCACAACGCCCGTCCCCCGTCGCTGACGACGACCCACTCCGCGCCGCGCTCGTTGATTTCGCGCATGGCGGTGAGCAGCGATGCGTCATCGGAGAGTTCGCGTCCGACCGTTTCCGCGAGTTCCTGCCGGTTTGGTTT
>JAEUIG010000119.1 GCA_016795125.1 Planctomycetaceae bacterium
GGCCGTCGCCGCCGAACTTCTCAGTCATGGCGACGATGCCGGCGATCGCCAGATTCCCTTAATGCTGTGGTACGGCATCTCACCGCTGGCCGGCGATGCGGACGGCCGCGATCTGGCACTCCTGGGCGTCTCGCAGATCCCGTTGACCAGCAGCCTGCTGTCGCGGCGGATTGCATCACTCGACGGAGGCGTCGACCGGCTGGTGAACTGGCTCGCCACGCACGAGACCGATGCAGCAGCACTGAATGGCGCTCTGTTGGGATTGCGTGATGCCGTGGAAGGGCGGCGCGGTCTGGCGATGCCGGCCGCGTGGCCGCCGGTGGCGGCGCGGGCGCTCGCTGACGATGCATCGGCCGAGACGCGCGCGACCGCGCAGTACCTGGCGCTCGCCTTCGGCGACGAGCAGGTGTTCTTCGCTCTGCAGCTGCAGGCAGGAGACGAGTCGCGCGCCGTTGAGCAGCGTCTCGCAGCGCTGGAACTGCTGGTCCAGGTTCCGAATCCCAAGCTTGTTCCGATGCTGCAGCACGTGGTCAGGAATCCTGCACTGGCCGGACCGGCGCTGCGCGGCATGGCGGCGTCCTCCGATCCACAGTCCGCAGCGGCCATCATCGCGGCGTATCCCCAATTGATGCCCGCGCAGCGCGATGAAGCTATTGCCACTCTGGCGGCGCGGCCGCATTTCGCGACTGCACTGCTGGAGGCCATCGCCACGAACACAATCCCCGCCAAGGATGTGCCCGCCTACACGGCGCGGCAGATGCTCGACCTCGGCGACGAATCCATCGCCGAGCGCGTCCGCGAACTGTGGGGACACGTCCGCACCTCGCCGGCCGAAAAACAAACGACGATGGCCGCCTATCGTACCGAGCTGTCGATCGACAGTCTGACGAACTCCGATCTCAAGTCCGGCCGCGCCCTGTTCCAGAAGAAGTGCGCCCAGTGCCACAAGCTGTACGGCGAAGGCGCGTCGATCGGCCCCGATCTGACCGGCTCGCAGCGGACGAGCCTCGATTACCTCCTGCAGCACGTCGTCGACCCCGGCGCGGTCGTGCCAAACGAGTACAAGGTCTTCACGCTGCTGACCAACGACGGCCGGCTGGTGCAGGGAGTGGTGCCGGAGCAGAACGATCAGGTCGTCGTCATCCAGACCCCGACGGAGCGGATCGTGATCGACCGCAGCGAGATCGACGTCTTCGAGCCGGCGTCGCTGTCCATGATGCCGGAGGGCCTGCTGGAATCCCTCTCGCCGGCGGAGCGGCGGGATCTGGTCGGCTACCTGTCGACGCCGAGCGCGACGCCACTGCGGGAGTAATTGACGGCAGTGTCGGATACTCTATCTACGGCACCGATAGGCACCAAATCGAGCCGCTGCATCTCTCACTCCAGTAAAGACACGTCCGATGAGCGTTAACCTTCCTGAACACCTCGACGCCGTCTCAAAACTCATTACTGCATTGGCATCACTAGCGGGTGCATGCTCAACGCTGCCACTCACCCAAAAGCGCTCGTCGCTTTCATCACGCCTTACATCTGACGAACTGACAAAGGCACTAAAAGCGACTAATCTTCCTGCGGACATCAAACAGTCGGTTGTTTCTGCTGTAACTTCGATGCGGCGTCGCCTGACAGCACTGTCGTGGACATTTTTCTTGACATTCGCGCTAGTGCTTATCTCATGGCTGATTCAGCCTGAGAGCTTTGCAGCACTTTCTCAATCATTGTCACACCACGACCCAGGCGTTTTTTCGCACTCAAGCGACGGACTTTACGATATCGCTCGCATTATCACCAATCGCTCGGACTTGGAATCTGAAACCGATCTCTCCGAAACTCTCCGTCATACGAAAGCGTCGTTTGATGTCATGACAACGGGCGGTGGCTTGTTTGTACACTACAAGGAAGACTTCGCCGATGCCGTGAGACGAGGGGTACACGTGAGAGTAGTGCTGCTCGACACAGGACCCGCAACGTCAGGATTCTATGATGCCGTCGTCGGCATACAGGATCGCCAACGGCCCACGGAAGAGCGCACGAAGGCGGAGCGGACCAAGGCGATCATCGACGAACTTGCAGGCTCGAAAGACAACAAAGGGACAATCCAACTCAAGTGGCTCGACATCCCGATGGTGAAAGCATTCTGGGTCGCCGACTCATCCACCGACCATGGCATCGCGCATGTGTCGTCATTCTCGTATGATGGGCCGGAAAGTGAGATGTGCTT
>JAEUIG010000123.1 GCA_016795125.1 Planctomycetaceae bacterium
ACGGCGACGGAAGCTGCTGGCGAAGCCGCCGCGTCGGCCGAGCAGGCCGTTGACGCCGCTGGTGCCGCTGCGGAATCCGCAACGGACGCTGCAGGCGCCGCCACCGAAGCCGCCGGCGCCGCTGTGGAAGCTGCGACCGAAGCCGCTCCCGCCGAAGGCGGCCAGCAGTAATTGCCGTACGGCCGATCGTCACGGCCAGGCCTGAAAACCAGAAAAGCCCCCGTCGAAAACGACGGGGGCTTTTTGATTCTCAGCAGCTGGCGGAAGCCATCGGCGCCGCCCGCGCCATTTGGACTGTTACTGCTCGGCGCTGATTCCGAGCAGAGTCGCGATCTTCGGCCAGACCGTCTTCCGGGCGTTTTCGAAGTTCTCGGCGTCGGTCACACTGCGGGAATCCGCATATTCGATGGCCGCCCGGGCCTCATCCTGCAGCAGCTTGTAGATCTCAATCATGTTGTCGATCGACTGCGTGTCATCGGGTGAGAGCCCTCCGTCACGAACTCGAACCATATTCTTGATCAGGTTGTCGCTGACCGTCACGACTTCGCCCAGCATCAGCTTGGTCTGTTCGGCCGTGTAGAGGTCCTTCGACAGGCCGTCGGCCAGGACGCCGACATAGGCGTACGTGGTGTACAGGTTGGCCCCGCTCAAACCGCCAATCAGCATCAGACGGTCGGTCGGCGGATCGAGCGGCGTCTCAGGAGCATCGGGGGGAGTGTCGGGAGCCGACGCGGGATCATAAGGCTCCACGGCATCCGCTTTGACCCACCCCTTGGTGCCCTTCTCCGTCACCACCCACAGCCATTTGTCTTGAACGCGCTCGACCGTGAGGACGTTACTGCTGTCGACGGTTTCGACGACCGCGTCCTTCACCTTCAGGTCGATTGATTCCTTGGGAACCACCTTGTCGTCGACGTCATAAGCCCCCGCGCCGTCCTGGGCCACAGCGCCGAGCTGACAGAAAACCACCGCCAAAGCCGACAACACCAATGTGCGTGTCACCGTTCGCATGAATGCGTTCTCCTGAAGTGTTGCTGCGAAGGGCTGCCGATCGATCGTTTGTGACAATTCCGGACGCGCCCGCTGGACCTGTGTCGTGATGGAATCTCCCTATCATCAGGCGGCACAGCGAAGTTGAGAATAATAAGTGAGTCGCCCGAACGCGATAGCGACTCTCCCGGCGTAAGGTCGTGCTCCACCGCAGGTCCCAGGCGCACCTCCCGGTTATTCGATTGCAGCAGGCGGCCGAAAACCGCTCCCGACCATGCCGGTCGCAGAGTCCCCGAGTTCTGCCCGTGCGGCGTCGGCCAGCGACATCAGCCGTCGGACGACGTCCGGATGCGCCGCCTGAACGTCGGTCGTTTCGCCGATGTCCGCCTCCAGATCGAACAACGCCAGTCCGGTTTTCTGCTGTGAATACAACGTCGGCTGGCCGTCACGGCCGCCGAGACCGGCCAGGGTGCGATACTCATGGGGGAAATGCAGCTTCCATTGGCCGCTGCGAATCGCCTGCAACTCGTTCCCCCAGTAGAAATACAGCGCGTCGTGCGGCGACTTCGCAGCTTCAGCGCTGCTCATCAGCGACCAGATGTCCCGGCCGTCAACCGGCAACGCGGGCAACTTGGCGCCGATCAGGCCGGCGATCGTCGGAAGGATGTCGATCGTCGCGGCCGGTTCGTTGCAAACCGTGCCGGCCGGGATGCGACCAGGCCACCGCATGATGCATGGCACGCGGACGCCCCCCTCCCACGTCGTCCCTTTCCCTTCGCGGAGCGGCCCTGCGGACCCCGCATGGTTTCCATACGACAGCCACGGACCGTTGTCCGTGGCGAAGATGACCAGCGTATGCGAGTCGACTCCGGACCTTGCAACCGCGGCGAGAACCTCGCCGACGCTCCAGTCGATATCGGCGATGACATCGGAATACAGCCCGTGTCCGCCGGCTCCCGCCCGTTCCGGCGAAACATGCAGCGGGACATGCGGCATGGAGTGGGCCAGGTACAGGAAGAACGGCCGACTGCCATTCTGCTCGATGAAGCGGACCGCCCGGCGCGTGTAGTCGGTTGTAAGCCGCGTCTGGTCTTCGCTCGTCAACGCGGGGTTGAGGATCTGGTTCCCTTCGATGAGCGGCAGGTCCGGAAAGCTCCTGCCGACTTCGGGATGGAAGGGCCACATGTCGTTGGAATAGGGCAATCCGTAGTACTCATCAAAACCGTGCTGCAGCGGGAGGGACGGCGGGTGATGTCCCAGGTGCCATTTTCCAATGGCGGCCGTCGCATAGCCCTGTTCCTTCACGAGTTCAGAGATCAGCGTTTCCCGGTCGTGGATGCCATGCTTCGTGGCGGGGCCTGGCGCTCCGAGCATGCCGAGCCGGTTCGGATAGCAGCCGGTGAGCAGTGCGGCGCGCGACGCGCCGCAGACGGCCTGGGCCACGTAGAAACTGGTGAACCGCCGACCTTCGACCGCCATGCGGTCCAGATTCGGCGTCCGCAGGTCCGTTGCGCCGAAGCAACCGACATCGCCATATCCCTGGTCATCTGTAAAGATGATGACGACGTTGGGCTTGCGAGTGTCGCCGGCGCTGAGGGCGGCGGCATTCAAGACGCACATCACCGCCAGTCGCGATGCCGTATTCAGGACTGTCCGGAAGCGTGCGCGAAGTTGAGACGAATTGTTCCCCACTTTGTGTGACTCCGAGGCGTATTTGAAGAGGCGTCGCTCCAGAATACGACATCCGCAGACACCATCGCCATGA
>JAEUIG010000163.1 GCA_016795125.1 Planctomycetaceae bacterium
CCGTCGTAGACGCGGTGCCCGTTGGGGATCGGCGTCGCGACGACCTCGTCAATCATCGATTGGGAAAACGGCCCGTTGATCTGCCAGTGCCGGTACGGATACTCGAACTGTTCCGTGCTATGTGTGAGTGCCCGAAGCAGCGGCATGACTCCCTCCCTGGAGTTAGACGTGCGGCGCCGGAGGATCGCCGGACGGCGAACCGGGCGCGGCCAGATGTGGGGCGGCCCCGATGGCGCGGGGCGCGGCCGCGGTATGTACGTCAACCGGTGCATTCGGTCAAGATCGTTCGCCGTAACAGTTGAGGCGTAGGGTGCGGCTCGCCGCACCGCCCGGACACTCCGTTGGGCGGCACGTCGGACATCTCCGTCAAGAGTTGCCGCGGCGGCAGGGTTTCGCCAGCAGTTCCGCCGCGCGCCGGCGGCCGATTTCGGCTGGTAAGGCTTACAAAGTGCGGGAACGCCGTTTGACCAGGTGCCAGTCTGCGGGCACAGTTCTCTCGAACAAAGTCCGATTCGGGCCTATGCCGTAACTCCCGGCCGGGCAGCGGATTCGGCACAGGTCGCACCGATGGACTGTCCGGTGGCGACAGACTTCTGGACGGACTCGCGGGGGACTTCGTACAATTCGTCACAGTCGGGCCGAGGCCGCGCAGTTGCGCTTTGCCGGCGGACCACAATTGCCGCCCGTTATCGGGGATCGTGACGGTCGCCTGAAGTGAGGTTGGATATGCTCAGTGGTTACGCTGTCAGGTTTGTGCTTTCGAGTGTGACCGTCGCCGGACTGATCGTCGCATCCGCCGCTGCGCAGGACGCGACTTCTCCCCCGGTCCAGCAGGCCGTGCCCCGCGCCGGCGAGGACTGGGCCGAGCAGATGTTCTCGGAGCGGAGCCACGACTTCGGCTCGGTGGCCCGCGGCGCCGACGTGCGCCACAAGATCCAGGTGAAGAACCTGTACGAAGAGACGATCCGCATCTCGAACGTCGGCACGACGTGCGGCTGCACCGCCGCCAAGCCGGACCGCGAAGAACTGAAGACCGGCGAGATCGCCAACATCGAAGTCGTGATGAACACCGTCAAGTTCCTCCGCGAGAAGAACTCGAACGTGGATGTCACCATCACGTTCGACGGTCGCACCTTTAAGACGGTCCGCATTCCGATCCACGCCTACATCCGGCCGGATGTCGTCCTGGAGCCGGGCCGCGCAGACTTCGGTTCGGTCGAAGTCGGCCAGGGCGCCGAGAAGCGCATCCAGATCGCCTACGCCGGCCGCGACGATTGGGCCATCACCGAGGTGAAGTCCGCCAATCCGCTGGTGGCGACCGAACTGGTCGAGACCGGCCGCGAGAGCGGCCGCGTCAGCTACGAACTCATTGTCAAACTCGCGCCCAATGCTCCGACCGGCGACATCCGCGAGCAACTCGTGCTGATGACCAACGACGAACGCAGCCCGCAGGTCGACGTGGCCGTAGAAGGCTCGGTCGTGGCGGACATCGTGGTCACCCCGTCCGATATTGTGCTCGGCACGCTGCAGCCGGGAGTTCCGAAGACGGTGAGCGTCGTCGTTCGCGGTCGTCGCGCATTCGTGATTGAACGGATGGAGTGCGAGTCCCAGCGCGACTGCTACAAGGTGCGCATCGGAACGGACACCCGCACGGTGCACGTCCTGCCGCTGACGATCACTCCGCCGACCGAGCCGGGCGAACTCTCGGAGAAGTTTTTCCTGACGATCCAGGGGCGCGAGGAACCGGTGGAGTTCACGGCGCATGGAACCGTCGGCCCCGCGACAGCCGCCGCTCAGGCCCAGTAGGTCGCGCTCCCGGGTTCCTGGTCCGTTGTTGATCGATCGCACACGAGAGACAGCCGGCCTCAACGAGGCCGGCTGTTTTTCGTGATAGAATGCCCCCAGCACAGCAAGTTCAACATCGAGTCGAGTGCCACTGGCTTTGCCAGCGCATTGCCGATCGATACTGAACGTAATTCGCACTGGCAGAGCCAGTGGCGCCCCCGTAACTGCTGTCAGCGACAGCGAACGAATTTGTCCATCAACCCTCAACGATAAACCCTCAACCCTCCGATGGATGCTTCCAAACCAGCAGCTCCCGCTCCCCGCCGCATGACGGTTCCGGACTTCCGGGCCGCCAAGCAGGCCGGACGCAAGCTCACGGTCCTCACGGCGTACGATCATCTCTGGGCGAGCATCCTGGATGAATCCGGAGTCGACGCCCTGCTCGTCGGCGACACGCTGGGAATGGTGGTCCAGGGACGCGAGAGCACGCTGCCGGTCACGCTCCGCGACATGCTGTACCACGGCGAGATGGTGGCCCGTGCCGCCAGGCGGTCGCTGGTGATCGTGGACCTGCCGTTCATGACGTACCAGCTCAGCCCGCTGCAGGCCCGCAGGAACGCCGGCCGGATCATCAAGGAAACCGGCGCGGCGGCGGTGAAGCTGGAGAGCGGCGCGACGCAGGCGGCGACCATCGCCGCACTGGCCGATATCGACATCCAGGTGATGGCGCACATCGGGATGCGGCCACAGTCGATCCGCAAGTACGGGCGGATGTCGGCGATTCAGCGAGACCGTGAGCAGCTCATGGCCGACGCACTCGCGGCTGAAGCGGCGGGCGCGTTCTCCATCGTGCTGGAACTGATTCCGCGCAGCATTGCGCGGGAGATCACGGAGGCGCTGTCGATTCCGACGATCGGCATCGGGGCGGGACCGGACTGCGACGGACAGGTGCTGGTGACGCCCGACATGCTCGGCATGACGGCCGGCTTCAATCCGAAGTACCTGAAGCGTTACGCCGACATTCGCGCCCAGACGATTGCGGCGGCGCAGGCCTACATCACCGACGTGCAGAGCGGCGAGTTTCCGGATGCAGCACACAGCCACGAGTGAAGCCTGACTGGCCGCGACCGTCAGGGAGCGCTCGACGCGTGCTGCGCTCACTGACGGTCGCGGCTGGTCGACTTACGTAAGCTCCGGCTCCATCGCCGGCGCGAGCGTCTCGTTCGCGAGCAGTTGTGCCTGCACCATGTCGCGGTAGCGGCCGCCGTTGGCCAGCAGTTCTTCGTGCGTGCCGCGTTCGACAATCCGGCCCCCTTCGACGACGAGGATCAGATCGGCGTCGCGGATCGTGCTCAACCGGTGCGCGATCACGAAGCAGGTGCGGTCGCGCATCAGTGTGCGCAGGCTCTGCTGGATCAGCCGCTCACTCTCGGAATCCAGATTGCTCGTCGCTTCGTCGAGGATCAGGATTTTCGGATCGGCCAGCACGGCGCGGGCAATCGCCAATCGCTGCCGCTGGCCGCCGCTCAGCTTGACCCCGCGCTCGCCGATGATCGACTCGTATCCCTCAGGCAACGCGCGAATGAACTCGTCGGCATTGGCGATTCTTGCCGCCCGGCGAATCGCCGCGTCACCCGCTTCGCGATTGGCGTAGCCGATGTTTTCCGCGATGGTCCCGTCGAACAGGAACACGTCCTGCTCGACGATCCCCAGCAGCGTGCGGTAATTCTCGACGTCGATTTCACGGATGTCGTTGCCGTCGAGCAACACGCGTCCGCCGACCGGGTCGTAGAACCGCGCAACGAGATTGCACAGGGTGGTCTTCCCCGCGCCGCTCGGACCAACCAGCGCGACGGTCTGACCGGCTTCGACGTCGAGATCGATCTCGTGCAGCGAGAATGGAGATTCCTCCGAGTAACGAAATGTGACGTTCTCCAGCGCGACGTCGCCGCGGATCTGAGCCTTGCTGACTTGTGTGTTCGGCCCGTCGGCGGCGAATTCACGGGGCTCGCCCAGCAGGTCAAGGACGCGGTCGAGCGCCGACAGGCTGTTCTGCAGCGACGTGGCACTCTCGGCCAGGACGGCCAAAGGGCCGAGCAGCATGAGCACGTAGGCCAGGAACATCATCAGGTCGCCGACGGTCAAGAGACCATGCAGCACGGCCCAGCCGCCGTAGAGCATCAGCGCCGCCGACGCCAGCGGGAGCAGCAGTTCCCAGACGGTTTCAATCCCGCGCGCCCACCACCAGACGGCGAGTTCCTGGCGCGCCATCACGTCGTTGGCCGTCATGAAGCGGCGGCTCTCCGTCCTCTGCCGGCTGAAGGCCCGGACGACGCGCATGCCGCCGAAGGCCTCGGTGGCGTGGCCGTCGATCTCCATCCGCCGCGCACGAATGTCCTTATAGCGCGGCCGAATGCGATTGAGCCACGTTCGATGGCTGAAGAACACTCCCGGAATCAGCAGCGTTGCGCCGAGCAGGAGCCGCCAATCGACCCAGGCGAGCACGCACAGGCTGCCGAGCAGCTGGATGATGGCCCGCCATGGATTGTACAGCAGGCCGAATACCAGCTCGCCGACGCTGCCGGCATCTTCGCGCAACAGGCTGGCGACGCCGCCGGACCGCAGCTCGTGCACCCGCCGCAACGGAAGCCGCACCGCGTGCTCGAACGCCTGCTTGCGGACCGAGAGCTGCAATCGCTTTGTCGAACGCGTCCCCAGCCAGCGGCCAGACACGCCCAGGAGGATGCGCAGCAGCGAGACGGCGATGACCGTTCCCACCACGGCGGTCAGCAGAGTGAAGCGGTTGTCGGCCGTGAAGCCTCGCGCGGTCAGCCACGCGGGATAGGGCTGGTCGGTCAGGACGTAGTCGACGATGAATTTCGTCGCCGCCGGCGGAACGAGCGTGAGCACCGTCGCGACGGTCAGCGCCCCCAGTGCCCAGGCGACCGGTCGGCGTTCCGTACCGAGCAGGTTCCAGAAGGCACGCAGGAGGTCGCGCGAGGATCGGGTGCGGCCCCGTTTCCGGGGCTGGCCTTTCTCATCCGTGTTGATGTGCTGACCGGACTTCCGCCGCCGGACCAGGTCTTCGACATATCGACGGTACAGCGCGCGGCTGGAGTGCGGACGATCGGACATCAGCGGCAGGCATCCTCAGGCAGAAGCGGTCTTTCAACAGAAACGTGGCCAATTATACGGGGTGCGTTGCTGGAGAACAGACGCCCTGTGCGGACATGGCGAAACCGCAAGCGGGGTCGGTGAGCGGGATTGGAGCTATGCGGGCGGCTTAAAACTGAAGCGGCGGCACTGCCGGTAGAACTGCAGCGGGTTGTCGTAGACGATCTTGCGGATCTTCGCCTCGCTGTGGCCGCGCTTGCGCATCTCCTGGATGAAGTCCGGCACTGCCAGCGGATTGGACGGACCCCAGTCGCCGGCGGAGTTCACCATGATCCGTTCGTCGCCGTAGCGTTCGATGATGTCGGCCGCGCGGGCCGGCGTGCACTTGGTCGTGGGGTAGAGCGTCATCGCGCACCAGAAGCCCCCCTCCAGCGCGAGGCGGACGGTGTGCTCTTCAACATGGTCGACCAGCACGCGTTCCGGCGGCAGGTCACTGCGCTCCTGCAGCATGTCGATGATCATCCGCGTCCCCTTGTACTTGTCCTGCAGGTGGGGCGTGTGGATCAGCACGAGTTCCTTGAGCTTTGCCGCCAGCTCCAGGTGCTCGCGGAAGATGGTCGACTCGTTCTTCGTATTCTTGTTGAGGCCGATCTCGCCGACGCCGAGCACCCCGGTCCGTTCGATGAACTCGGGAATCATCTTGATCACCTCGCGCGACAGCTCGACGTTCTCCGCCTCCTTGGCGTTGATGCACAGCCAGGTGTAGTGCTGGATGCCGCTCCAGCTCGCGCGCCGGGGCTCGAACTCGATCAGCTGCTTGAAGTAATCCCGGAACCCGTCGACGCTGCCGCGATCAAACCCGGCCCAGAACGCCGGTTCGCTCATCGCCACGCACCCCATCCGCGCCATCCGCTCGTAATCGTCGGTGACTCGCGACACCATGTGAACGTGAGGGTCGATGAAGTACATGGGGTAACTTAGATGTTTGTTGGTCTAGTGCAGCGTCACAACTCAGAATCAGGGTGCCACTGGCTCTGCCAGTGCGACGCACGTTCGGTGCCCAGTGTGAATTGCACTGGCGAAGCCAGTGGCACCCAACCCGAAGTCTTTGGTGTGACGCTGCGCTAGTGCCTGGTGGGCTGATTGGGCACGTCTCAGGAAGCAAGTTCTGGCATCATGCTTCCCGTTGTCATCATACCCCGCCGGGACGGCTGAAAACACCGGTTGCGCTAACTGACTGCCATGAGTATGCGAGCGCCGGCACAAGTCTCAGTCGCGGTACGAACTGTGCGTCAGGGCCGCTGCGACCGTAACGGCGCCGCATCTGTCAGCGGTTGCGGCGAGCTGATGCCGGGCAGCACGCCTGGTGCGCCACTCGTGGAGGGCGTCCAGACGCCTGGCACGTTGGCCACGATGCATTCCGCCTGCAGCTCCGCGTAGAGATCGTGCTCGTCCGGCGTCTCCACCCGCAGCGGCGGCTGGCGCGGGTCCTGGGCACGCAGCTCGGCAGTCGCATCGAGATAGGGCAGCTGCAACGCACGCACGTAGCCGCCGAGGTCGGACGGCGGCCCGCCGGTTTCGTCGCTCGCCGGGCGGATGCCGTCTCGTCGCGCGACGGCGCCCGACGGTCGCGACAGCGGATCGTCGGCCGTGGTGACAATCACGGTGCAGTAGACGCCGGTCACCAGGGTCCGCAGGTCCGCCAGCGGAGAGAATGCCTGCGTGGCCGCCATCTCCCAGTCGACTTCGTCCCAGGGATCGCGCTCTTGAGCGGCTGTCGCCTGCCACTCATCGACGCAGCGGTCCCGCAGCCAGTCGAGCACGAGGAATTCGTGCGACAGCGACAGCAGCGTCGGCGAAGTGGTCTGCCGGCAGCTCGGATGCACGGCCGCCAGCGGCAGGCCCTGCTCATCCATGAACGTGAACGGCCGGACGAGCCGGTCATCTTCGATGTCGGTGGGATCGACGTGCTGCAGAACCACGTCCGGCTGCAGGCCGAGCAGCCGGTGTCGCAGCAGCAGCAATCCCGTGAGCGGACACCCGCCGGGAAGTCCGGCGTTGATCACTTCGACACGCAGCTGGGTGCGCTGCTGCAGATGCACACGCAGCCGCTCGCAATACGTCTCTTCCTCGTGGAGCTGCCGCGCCAGCGTGGTGTCGTCCCCCAGGCAGATCACCCGGAATACGCCTGCCGGCTTGGGGATCAGCATTTCGGGTCCGCGCAGTCCGAACGCGTTGGTTCGCAGCGACTGGCGGTCGGGATCCTCGATGATGCCCAGCATGGGGCGCAGCTGCTGATAAGTCTCGGCACTGGGGACGACGTCGTCGGCCGGGTCTGACAGCGACTGGGCGGCCTGCGGATAGGCGCGGGCGTGCCAGCGCTGCGCGCGCAGCGCCACCTCGGTGATACAGGCCAGCGCCGCCAGCCAGATGACCGCCAGCAGCAGATGCTTGATTCCCTGCCCTAAGGACCGCATGTCACAGCAACCCCCGGGACCGCACGCCGATTCATCAGAATTCCCGCAGCAGAATGGTGCGGGATCGTAGACAGGCTGGGCGAATTGAACAAGATGAATTTGGTCGATGGTCGATGGACAACAGTCGATGGACAACGGCTGATTCGACATCCGTTCGGACAATTGTCTATCGACGATTGTCCATCGTCCATCGACCATGAAAAACGCCCGGAGGGTGGCTCCGGGCGTGGTCAGATGGCCTCGTCAGAACTCGCTTACCACAGCAGTTCCAGACCGACGTTCGCCCCGTGGGCGATGAACAGCCCGTTGTTCACCACGCTGTAGTGGTTGGCGCCGAAGAGATCGGTGGTCACCCCCGACGACTGGTCGGCGGCGAAGGCCATATTGGTGATGAACAGCGCCTGGTAGCCCAGCGTGAAGTTGATGTAGTCGGTCACCGCGATGATCACATCCGCCGCGGCGGCGCCGCCGAACGACGCGCTGGTGCGATTGTCGCGGAACGTCCGCTCGTACGACGACGTGTCGTTGGCGATTCCAAAGATCGACTCGCGGACGACGCCCGAGCTGCTGTTCTGGTACACGCCTCCTTTGAGGGTGCCCCGCAGGTTCACGAAGTCGCTCGCCGCGTAATTGCCGCCGACCGTCAATTGCCCGCCGTCCAGGTCGTTGTAGGCCGTCCCCTGCGAAGAGATTCCCAGCGTCGTGATCACCGGCGCCAGAACTGTCGGGTCGTAACCGGCGAACCCGTCGCCGGCGCCGCTGACCAGCGTGAAGCCCGCCCCCGTCAATGCTCCGTGCGACAGGCCGTTGTTGAGTTCGT
>JAEUIG010000173.1 GCA_016795125.1 Planctomycetaceae bacterium
CAGGTCCGAGAATATTGCGAGCGAACTCTGGGAGTAGACGCCGAAGTCGCCGATGGCATTGCGTCCTTCCTGGCCGTCATGGTCCGAGAGTTGCTCGACCAGTACGCCATTCCAGCGCACCTCAGCGAGGCTGCCTTGAGACGTGTGCAGCTCCAGCCTGTTGACACGGGAACTGGTCTCCAGCGCGAACTCCCCGAATTCCTGTGAGTCGCGGGATTGTGGCAGCTGTGGATCATAGTAGTATTCCGTGCGCCGCGCGCAGAACAGTCCGTCCGAACGCTGCTGCACACGGATGCACTGAAACGCGCGCTCGTTCCCATCGCCGGTGTCTCGCAGGCCTACGAAGACGCCCGCGGTGCCATAATCCGAACGTAACTCGCCCACTTCGACCGTGATTTCAATCACGGCGTCCTCGAGTCCCAGCGTGCCGAACTTGACCAGTTGCAGGTCGTCCGAGACGACCTGCAACTGGTCGTCGGCCTCGTTGACCTGGAATAAACTGCTGTTGGGGGACGGATTGCTGGCGAAGACGGTCTTCGGAACGATGCCGATCGTCCTCGTCGGCTGCTGCTGCTGCGGTTCCGGGGTGTTGCTCCAGACCACGATCGCCGTCACCAGTGCGACGAACGCCGCTGCCGCGGCGAGCCAGGACGTGCGCCGCGAACGCGCCTGCGGAGCGGACAGCGCCGCCTGCAGTTCCAGCGCGATGTCGTTGGCGGTGGAGTACCGTTCGGAGACAGACTTCCGCAGGCATTTCAGGCAGATGCGCTCCAGTTCCGGCGGAATCTGGTCGTCGATCATTCTCGGAGGACGCGGCTCCTTCGAGAGAATCTGGCTGATGTAGCCGTCGGCGTCAGACGCGACAAACGGGGTCCGGCGGGTCAGCATCTGATAGTAGACCGCGCCGAGCGAATAGATGTCCGTGCGCCCGTCGACGAGGTGACTCTCGCCGCGGGCCTGCTCGGGAGACATGTAGGCAAACGTGCCGACCGTGGACGGACGCTCCTGAACCTGTTCGTGCTCAGTGACGGACAGGCCGAAGTCGGCGAGATGGGGGCGATTCGTTTGATCGAGCAGGATGTTCGACGGCTTGATGTCGCGATGCGTCAATCCCAGCCGATGCGCCTGGTGCAGCGACTTCGCCAGTTCGCAGACGATGCGCGTGGCCTCCGCCGGCGCGAACGGCGCGCGCGACAGTCGCCGATCGAGGCTTTCGCCGTCGACGTAGTCGGAAACGATGTAGGGAACGCCCGCGGTCTCGTCCGCGTCAAAGACCCGCACGACTCCGGGAATGTCATGCAGTGTTGCGAGCCGCTGGCTTTCGCGCAGGAACTCGTTCAGTTGCGCTTCCGAAAACTGGCGGTCGCGACGGGGGATTTTGATGGCGACCTTGCGGCGCAGCTGCGGGTGCTCCGCCAGCCAGACTTCTCCGAACGCGCCGCGTCCCAGCAGCTTCTGGGCCTGGAACTTTCCGATCTTCGGCGGGGGAATCGAATTGTACGAACCGGTCGGCATGGCAATCCCGGTCCAGAGTGTCTCAGGAAGCTCGCGGCTGGCGACCGAAGAGTCCGCCGACATGGTGACGGTCGGGTTCTCGACGAATGCCTCCTGTTCTGCGCGCGCAAGTTCATCGATCAACTCACGCTTCAAATCCGGGAAGCGGGCGGCAAACTCGGCGCGGTCCGGCCGGTCCCCCCAGCGCAGTCGCGCCCGGTACTCCGCGGCAATCAGCGGCGCGTGACCGAGCACCTCGGGCTGTCCCAGCACAGCGGCGTAATCGTCGACCCGCGGCCGCTGAGGAAAGCCGGAGTCGTCCACAGTGCTGTCAGAGAGGGAGGAAGTCCGCCAGCGGTACTCCAGGTCGACCGCAATCAGCGAGCACAGCTCGTGGATATCTCTGCTGAGCCGGGCCAGACGTTGCACCGGTGGGGCCATTCCGGCCTGCCAGGCCTCGGCGAACCGGGCCAGAACTGCATCGAATTGAGTGTTTAGCGCGTCCCCCACGGGATGGCTCCGCGACGCGACTCGAATAGCGACACGTAGAATCCGACAGAAGTGACAGTCTGATTAGAACGCGCCCGCCGTGGCCGGTCAACGTCGGTGGGCTGAGAGGGCGGCTTTGTCCCTCGCATCCGCCATTGCCGCATGAATTGTCGTGCCGGAACGCCGACGCTCCCGGATGTCGAGAGGCTGTGGAGCGAGCAAACAGGCGCGTTGACAATTGGATACAAAACCCTGAGGCTGGCTGGCGGCAATTTGTGCAGCGGCCGCCAGGTCGGTTCGGAGTGCTATGACAATGGAGCCGCTCGCTTTACCCGCATCCATCGATCGACCGGACCGTGTGACGAGTCGCCGCCATGGACGAGATCTGTGTCGTTGGGTTCCCTTCCCGCGTCGGCGGCGCCGACACCGAGCTGGACCATCAGATCCACGTGTGGCAGTCGCTCGGGCTGCGGGTGCATCTGGTGCCGACCGGACCTCTCGACCAGCATCTGCAGTCCCTGCGGATGGACGAGCGGGGATGCGTTGTCCACGCGCCGTGCGACTGGAACGCGTGCCGCGGCCGGCACGTCATCAGCTACTGCAACGGCGAGTTTCTGAAGCACCTCCGCGTCATCAAGGACCGCGCGCGGTCAACGACTTTCGTCAACTGCATGTGTTGGCTCTTTGACGAGGAACGGAACGCACATCGCGACGGCCTGATCGACTATTTCCTCTACCAGACGGATCACGTCCGGCTGCGCATCGAAGAGGAAATGCGGGCGCTGAATCCGAACTATCGCTGGTTCAAGATTCCGCCGTATTTTCATCGCGAGGAGTTCCCGTTCGTGGACGGCCGCGCGACCGACCGCTTTCGCTTCGGCCGGGTGTCGCGCGAGGACCTGGCGAAGTTCCATCCTGCCCAACTCTGGGTCTACGAAACGATGGTGGCGCCCGTCCTGAAGGAGGGCGTCATCCTGGGGATCAACGACGACATCCGGCAGAAGATCGGCACTGAGCCGAACTGGATTCGCGGCTGTGCCGCAGGCGCCATCCCGGTGCAGGAGGTGTATCGGCATTCCGATTGCATCATCCAGATGTCAGAGACCCTCGAGAACCTGCCACGGGTCGGCTTTGAGGCCATCTCCAGCGGCTGCCTGCTGATTGTCGACGACCGCGGCGGCTGGCGCGAACTGGTGATCCACAAGCAGACGGGGTTTCTCTGCCGCGACCAGCGTGAGTTCGTCTACTACGCATCCCGGGCGGCGTTCGAGGTCGAAGAGCGTCGCCAGATGGCACGTAACGCGCGCGACTGGCTGGAGTCTGAATGGGGACTCGCCCGCGCCCAGGCCGACTGGAGCGAGTTCTTTCAGGTGATTTCACGATGATGGGAGCCGCGAGGGAGACAGCGCGGACGGCGGCCCACCCGGGAAGGAAGCCCCCGCTATGTCACGCCCGCATGGACTCCAAAGCTGGCGAAACATTCGTGCGTCATGCGATCGAACTGTGGCACGAGGCGCCGGTGTGACGCGTCTGACCCTTGTAACGCCGCTCGTTGATACCATCCGACATCGTCAGGGCCGTGCATGAATGCCTGCCCGTGATAGGCGCCGGTCGTTTCCCAGCGAAAGATGTACGATGGAGGGCGGCCGGCGATGGGATCAGCCGTAGGTCCGAGGGCGCCCAGCCTGGACATGAACTGCAGGTCGAAATCGCCGCGCATCGTCAACGGCCATCCGCCGGCGGTGTCGAAGGCCGTGCGTGTGAATGCGATGCTCCCGTGAAATCGGCCCGCGGCAGCCTCTTCGTGCCACTGGCCGGCATGATAGCTGCGAATGGCTCCGGGCTTGGAGAAGCTGCAGCCCTGCTGCAGGGCCGTCACGTGCGCCGCGATGTGCCACGGGAGGTAGATGTCGTCGTCCTCCCACACGACAAGAATGTCTCCCTGCGCGAGTCCGGCCAGCGTATTGAACTTCTCGGGGAGCGACCGGAAACGGCGCGGCACCGAGAGGAGTTCCCACCCATCTCCACGCTGCGAGTCGTACTGCCCGGCGTCGTCGAGGATGATCAGCTCGCGGCGCGACGCCGGATAGTCCTGGGCAAGGAAGCAGGCGACGGCGTTCGCCAGCAGGTCCGGGCGCCGATAGGTCGGGCAAACTGCGGAGACGAACGGAGCGTCGTCTCCAAACGACGATGGCCTCTGCGGCGTCGCGGCGGCCGCGGACGTTCGTGCGATTCGATAAATGGTCTCTTCGCCATACTCGGTGCCCGGCGAGGGGAGCGTCTCGATGGAATACTTGACCTGGTGCTTGTCCAGGATGTCCGCCAGCTCCGTCCGTGGCAGTGACAGATACGGACAACTCCCTCCCGTCGGAAACTGAAACTCGGACAACAGCCGCTGCTCGTCGGACAGCGGTGTGAAGCAGACGAGGCACATCCGCTGGCCGAACGATGCCAGCGCGGATTCGAGGATGTTTCTCCAGTTGTAATCGTGTTCCAGCACGTGCCGGATGAAAATTCCTTCCGGACGTTCGGCCGGCCGATAGTTGGCCAGGTCCGCTGTCCGGTCGCAGAACCCTGCGGAGCCGTCCACACCGGTGACGACGACGGCGGGCTGGACCTGCTGCATCACTCGGCGAAACCACTGGCAGCCGCAGCCCCAGTCTTCGACCGTGCGGCAGTTCTGCAGGAACTCCGCGCCGATCCGGTACGAGCGTTCGTTTCCGTAGGGAAACGGCCGCCCTTCGCGATACGTCGGTTCCCACAGCCCCAGGTTGCTCATGGATTGGATTCCTGCAATCGCCGCTTGGTCCGGCTCCCCCAGTGCGCCAGGTCGTCGCAGCGGGAGAAGTAGTATCGCAGCTCGTCGGTCAGATCGTTGAAGTCCAGGTACCAGGGCAGATGCCGCGCGGTGTACGGCCGGTCGAGCCGCACGGCGGGATAGAAGTTCTGGTCGAGCAATGCGTTGCGAGAGGGATCATACAGCGCGAACGTGGCGCCGATGTCGGCCCGCCAGCAGTCGCCGCGGCGCGTCGTCCAGAATTGCTGTTCCCACGAGACGACATCCTGCTTGAACGGATACACGTCCGGGAGATCAATGATCTCCAGCGACAGGCCGGCCTTGGCGACGTCCGGATTCTGGTCCAGCGCGCGCCGCAACCGGTCAACAGCATCGGCCGGCACCGCCGACAGATCGAGGTCCGAATCCGACACAACGTACAGGTCGGTCCGCGCATGGTGATGCTTCCGATGCCAGAAGCCGTAGCAGCCGGCGTTGGCGCCGACTCGGATCACTTCGTACGGGCAATTCTCCAGCCATGCGAGCAACGGCTCATAGGTGCTGCCGTTGTCCACGATGATGGGATTGAGGCCGAGGCGCACGCACTGCTCCGCCATTCGTCGCGGCCATGTGAGCTGCTCATATACCGTGAGAAAGCAGTCGATGCGCGCGGCAGCGGCTGTGCCACCTGCCGATCGTGTCGTCGTTGTCGCGATCTCGCGGTTCGACAGGCAGGACGGAATCGGGTCGGACACCGCAAAATCCAGGGCATGCTCTGGGTTACGGGCCAGCACCGTCATTCCGTTGTTGCGGCGCGAATGATACACGGGGCGCCATTCATCATGGCGTCGCAGAAATCGTTGCAGAGCGGCCAGCAAGCCGGGGCCGCCGTCGTCGCCGG
>JAEUIG010000182.1 GCA_016795125.1 Planctomycetaceae bacterium
AATGACGAGAGTGCATATAAAGTATGCACTATGGCTATATGTGCGCGCATTATGTCGCGTCGCTGGTCAGCCGACGGTCCCTGCGAGTGGCGACTGACGCGCTTACATCGCACCCTGGGCAGCGGTATCCTGACCGTTCAATTCCCGCCTCGAAGATTCGGAATTCACGATGCTCCCTGGAATTCGACAGTTTGACCTGACGGGACGAGCGGCCCTCGTCACCGGAGGTTCGAAGGGGCTGGGGCAGGCGATGGCCGCGGGCTTGGCTTCGGCCGGCGCGGATGTCCTGCTCACCAGTCGGCATGCCGAGGAAGCCGAAGCGGCGGCCCGGCAGATCGCGGCCGATCATGGTCGGCGGGCGATCGGAATCGCGGCGGATGTCACCAGACCGGCCGACGTCGAGGCGGCCGTCGCGCGGATCATCGAGGAGTTCGGCCGGATTGACATCCTGCTCAACAACGCCGGCATCAACATTCGCGGGCCGATTGATGAACTCTCGTATGAGCAATTCCGGCAGGTGCAGGCGATCAACACCGACGGGGTCTGGCTCTGCACCCGCGCCGCGGTTCCGCACATGAAGCAGGCGAATTACGGGCGGATCATCAACATCGCCAGTACGCTGGGCCAGGTCGGGCTCGCCTATCGATCACCTTATGCGGCCAGCAAAGGCGCCGTGGTGCAGTTGACCCGCACGCTGGCGCTCGAACTGGCGCCGCATCACATCACCGTGAACGCCATCTGCCCCGGTCCGTTTCTGACTCCGATGAACGAGTCAATTGCCGATACGGAGGATGCGAAGAAGAACGTCCTCGGCGCCACGGCACTCGGGCGGTGGGGCCGGATGGAGGAAATCCAGGGCGCGGCCATTTACCTCGCCAGCGACGCGTCCTCGTATACCACGGGTGCGATGTTGAATGTCGATGGCGGCTGGACGGCGAGGTGATTTTGGATTTTGGATTTGCGATTTTCGATTGGGGTTGTGGGTCGTCAGTGATCGGTTTTCGGTGAAGTGGTGAGTGGTGGCGAACAACGATCGACCATAAACGATCAACCATAAGCCCAATTCGGATGTCCTTGCCGTGATTCTCGATCAGTTCAAGCTTGATGGCCGTGTCGCGGTGGTGACCGGTGCGCGGCGGGGATTGGGGCAGGCGATGGCGCTGGGCCTGGCTCAGGCTGGGGCGGACATCGTGTGCGTCACGCGCGCCGGGACATCGGACGAAACCCGCCAGCTGGTTACCAAGGCCGGCCGGCGGTTCTGGGACATCGCCTGCGATTTGTCGGTTCCGGCCGAACGTGTCGGCCTGATTGAGCGTGCCGTCGAGAACGCCGGGCGAATTGACATTCTGGTCAACAACGCCGGCAGCGCCGATCGCGCCCCTCCGGAGAGCATGCCGCTGGAGCGGTACATGCGGCTGCTGGAAGTGCATCTCAACGCGGCGTTTGATCTGTCGCAGCAGGCGGCGCCGCATATGTTCCGCAGCGGACGGGGAAAGATCATCAACGTCGGATCGGTGATGAGCTTTGAAGGAGGTCTGAACATCCCGGCGTATGCAGCGGCCAAGCATGGGATTGCCGGGTTGACGAAGTCGCTGGCCGTGGCGTGGTCGCGACGCGGGATCAACGTGAACTGCATCTGTCCCGGGTACTTCGAAACGGACATGGCCGGCGTGCTGCAGGATGATCCGGTGCGCGGTCCGCAGCTCATGGACCGCATTCCGTGCGGACGCTGGGGACAGCCGGACGAGATTGCCGGCCTCGCCGTGTTCCTCGCGTCCGATGCTTCGAACTACATGCACGGCAGCCTGGTGCCGATCGACGGCGGCTGGCTGGCAAGGTGAATTCGGTTTTGGATTGCTTTCGCCGCGAGTTCAATTGAGACCGGGTGGTTGACACAGGTTTGCACAACCTGTGCTATTGGCCCAGCGATCGAGCGAGTTGTCGGCGAGATGTCGTTGATCACTCCTTGGCCCCAGTCAGATTGCGAATCCATAGTCGGCAGCGGAGTCATAGTATGATTGTACAGAATACGTCGGTCAGCATTACTACGGCAGATCTCAAAGACGGCTTGCCTACAGTGATTCTGAGTCAACTCGGTCGACTCGATGGAGCAATTGAGAAGGAGTTTACGCTGGTCAGCGATCGCATGGTCTGGATGGTCATCTCGGAGTCGTTTATTTTTGGTGCGTTCGTGACGGCGGTTGTGAATTACAGAAAAGGTGATCTATCACTTGTGATTCTTTCACTCATCGTCGCATTGCCGATCGTCGGTATCCTGATCGCGTTGTTCGTCCTGCACGCAATTAATGCGGCGCATGCTGCGGCGGGCGTGTTGAAGCAGAAACGTGAAAGGCTGGAGATGATGTTCGCCGGTGATCTTCGAGTCACGCTCGTCTCCTCCAAGCAGGATTCTCATGCGGCCGGCAATGTTCCTCCAAAATACCTTCCATGGGTATTCGTGATAACCTGGCTTGGACTTCTCACTGTTGCGATCGTCGAAATGCATCGGTGATGTGTGGCGGTTGCGATCGTGTCAACGCAATCGTCTTGCTGTCGAACGGGCAGGCGTCGTCGGCGCGGGACTGGACGCAGGTATTTCCGCAAGTGACGCGGTATTGTGGGGCGACATTGGGGAACTGACATCCCCGCGACGGTGCGCCTCCACGGTTCTCACTCCAGCGTCAGATACAGATGAGCACTCCCGCTGCGTCCGGTGATCCGGCTATGTCGCTGACATCCACCGGTCGCGCGCTCGTGCTGACGTGCGCGTTTCTTGGCTGGCTCTGCGCCGGATTCCATCTCGCAACGACGCAGTTGATTGGACGCACAGCCGCACAGGACCTGCTGAACCGTACCGGGGCGATCGAGCTGACGCGCTTTGACGCGCTGTCGAAGCAGAAGGCCAGCGGCAGCATCTCTGACTCGGATGCGACTCAGCTGGCGGCATGGCAGGCGCTGGTCGGTCAATGGTTCGCGTGGTACCAGTGCGCATTCCTGTTCGGAGCGGCGACGGGAGGACTGGCGTTCGGACGACTGGGGGACAAGATCGGCCGGGCGAAAGCGATGTCGGCCAGCATCCTGACGTACTCCGGCATGGCGGCCGTTGCCTGCTTCGCGACGACGCCGACGCAGCTGCTGCTGGCGTGGTTCCTGGCCTGCACCGGCGTTGGCGGGATGTGGCCCAACGGCGTGGCGCTGCTGTCGGAAGCGTGGTCGGGACTGTCGCGAACGGTCGTCTCCGGGCTGATCGGCACGTCGGCGAACGTCGGCATTTTCATCATCACGTCGATCGCCACGAAGAAGCAGGTGGTGCCGGGAGACTGGCAGTGGGTGCTGATGATCGGAGCGTCACCGTTTTTGCTCGGGCTGTTTTCCCTGTTTTTCGTGCCGGAATCTCCGCGGTGGCTGGCCGCACGCCGCGCGGCGGCCGATGCCTCAACGCCGCCGGCGGCGAACTGGGAAGTGTTCCGTCCGCCGCTCCTGCAGGTGACGCTTGTCGGCATCCTGCTGGGAACGATCCCGATGATCGGCGGCTGGGGATCAGCGAACTGGATGATTCCGTGGGCCGATCAGGCGGTGGAAGGCGCCGCGACGCCGAATCCGTTTCTGAAAGCGCAGGTCGGGCAGGCGCGGGCGTTTACCGGGATCATCGGCAGCCTGATCGGCGGCTGGGTGGCCAGCATCGTGGGCCGGCGGCGGACCTATTTCCTGATCAGCATCGTGTGCCTGGTGATCGCCCAGTGGACGTTCTGGAAAGTGGTGCCGACGGACGCCACGTTCCTGTACTGGGTGTCGGCGCTCGGGTTCTTCAGCGGACTGTATTTTGGCTGGCTGCCGCTGTGCCTGCCGGAACTGTTTCCGATTCGAGTCCGCTCCACCGGCGCGGGCGTGAGCTTCAATTTCGGCCGGATTCTGACGGCCGTGACCGTGTTCGCCAGCGGGCTGTTGATCGAATCATTTAGTGGCGACTACGCCGCGATTGGCCGGGTCACGAGCCTGATCTTCGCGCTCGGAATGGTGGCGATTGCGCTGGCGCCGGATACGACGCAGCGCTCGCTGGATGAGTGAGCGGGAGGGGCAAAGGGGCGGAGGTGCAAAGGGACAGAGGGAAGGTCACGTCGTCCGTCCTCTTTGCTCCTCTGCCACTTTGCTCCTGCATGGAAGCAAGCTAAAGCTTGAACTCCAACGGGTCACTCTGCGGCCGGCTTCGGCGAGTAGTCGGTCGGCACGAGGTAGAGGCTGTCGATTTTCTGGACGAGAGCGCCGTTGGCTTCGGATTCGGCGTAGACCTGCTTCCATTCGGGATCGTCGATGAACGCCTTCCACGAAGCGGCCGCGGCTTCGCGGCTCTGGTGCGCCACCAGGTAGATCAGCGTGTTGGCAGAGCGCGGTTCGTCGGTCGGGACAAAGTACGCGATGTTCTCGATGCCGTGCTTCTCAAACAGCTTGAGCGTGTGGTTGCGGAAGCGGTTGTGCAGGTCTTCGAACTTGCCGTCGGCGGCGACGTACGTCCGCAACTCGTAGACGCGGTCCGTCCGTGCGGCAGGGAGCGGGGTGGAATAATCGGTGAGCGTGAGGAACGTGGATTCCACCGGCATCGCGAGGATCCTGGCGTCTTTCTCGGAGGCAGTGCGGACCTCGATCCATTCGGGATCGGCTCGGAAGGCAGTGAACGAGGCGGCGGCCGCGTCCCGGCTCTGATGCCAGAGGAAGTAGACCAGCGTGTTTTCGGCGAGGGGTTCGTCGCTGGGTGTGAAATACGCGACGTTCGTCATGCCGTGCCTGGCGAACAGGCCGACGGTGTGATTGCGGAACCGGTCATTCAGGGCGGACAGGCGGCCCGGATCGCAGGTATAGACCCGCAGTTCGTAAACACCGGAACGGGGATCGGGTTCGGCGGCGGACATCATGGAAGCGGCGAGAAGAGTGGAGAGCAGGCCGAGGAGCGTGACGCGGAAGGGGATGTTCATGGCTGGGGCGGGCAGAGAAGTGGCGGGACTTCGATGAAACCAGACTACGCGGAGCGTCGGGAAATGCAACTGGGGGAGGGGTGTGTGGTGCGATTGGGATGGTGATGACCGGCGCTGTGCGAACCCTTACACGGCCTGTCGGCCTAATTCTGTTCGGCATTCGATT
>JAEUIG010000187.1 GCA_016795125.1 Planctomycetaceae bacterium
CTGTCGCCGATGGCGTATCACTTCCTCGGGGGCATTGTGCAGCATGCTCGCGCACTGTGCGCCGTGACGAGCCCAACCGTGAACTGTTACAAGCGACTGCAGGTCGGAGCGGGACTGCAATCGACGCGGTCGGGCTTCACCTGGACGCCGGCGTTTGCGGGCTACGGCGACAACAACCGCACCCAGATGATCCGCGTCGCCGGGCCGGGGCACTGCGAAGACCGCACCGTCTCCGCCGGCTGCAATCCGTATCTCGCACTGGCGGCGTTTTTGACGGCCGGACTCGACGGCATCGAACGCAAGCTGAACCCCGGCGAGCCAAATGTCGGCAACATGTACGAGCGCTCGCTCGTGGACATCGAGAAGTCCGGCATCAAGCTGCTGCCGCAGTCGCTGGCCGAGTCGATTGCCGAACTCAAACAGGACAAAGTCGTCCAGTCGGGACTCGGCCCAATCGCGGACGAGTTCATCGACCTCAAGTCCCGCGAGTGGCAGACGTACCATAAGCAGGTGTCGAAGTGGGAGGTGGATCAGTACCTCTCCGTGCTGTGACGCGAGCGGCGGGGTTTAGCCCCGCCGTACCGCCGGGCTAAACCCGGCGGCTCGCCACACGCTGCCCCGCGACACACTCAATCGAAAACCCAAAATCCAAAATCGAGATGTCTTTCCAGATCGACTGCCCCAACTGCGGCATCCGCCCCGTGTGGGAATTCCACTATGGCGGCCCGGCGCGGCCGCGGCCGACGGGCGATGGCGTGAACGATCGCCAGTGGGCCGAGTACCTGTACAACCGGCCGAATGTCGCGGGCGAAGCGACCGAATGGTGGTATCACCGCTCCGCCTGCAAACTGTGGTTCCACGTCCGCCGCGACACCCGGACCAATCGCGTGTTCGAGACGAAGCGCTTCACAGCGGAGAGCGCGAATGGCTGACGGTTGTATTTGACTAGCCGCGACCGTCAGGGAGCGCGCCACGCGGTATTCGCTCCCTGACGGTCGCGGCTAGTCGGGTACGTGTGCGAAACATGACATGAGTGCCTGGGGCGGTGAATTCACTAATCGCTGAATTGATCTTCGGGATCCTCGGCGCGGACAGTTCATACGGGAGTGTGCGGGTGGCGGAGCAACCAGACGACGTTCACTTCGAGTTTGACGGCCGCCGCATCGCCGCAAGACCCGGCCAGACGCTGGCCGGCGCGCTGCATTCGAACGGCGAGCATGTGCTGTCGCGCAGCTTCAAGTATCACCGCCCGCGCGGCCTGTTCTGCATGACGGGCCGCTGCCCGAACTGCCTCTGCACCGTCGACGGCACGCCGAACGTCCGCATCTGCACCCAGCCGGCGAAAACCGGCATGGTGGTCAAGTCGCAAAACGCCTGGCCGTCGCTGAAACGCGACCTGCTCGGCATCTTCGACCGGCTGCACAGGTTCATGCCCGTCGGCTTCTATTACAAGCAGATGTACAAGCCGCGCTGGGCGTGGCCGTACTGGGAGAAGTTCATCCGCCGCGTGGCGGGACTCGGATCGATCGACCGGGCTCACGGAGAAGACGGCCTGTACGACAAGGTCAACCTGTTCACCGATGTCGCGGTGGTCGGCGGTGGAGTGGCCGGTCTGAACGCCGCTCTGGCGGCGGCGGAGGCCGGCGCCACGGTCACGCTCATCGACGAACAGCCGGCCCTCGGCGGACATCTGCGGCACGATCCCGATCTCAGCGGCGCGGGCAAGCCGCTGTCCGAGCTGATCGGCAAGGTGACGAAGCATAAGAGCATCCAGGTCTTCACGTCGGCCGTCGCATTTGGCTGCTACGAGGGGAATTATCTCGGCATCCAGCAGGGAAAACGGATGATCCGCCTGCGTGCCGCCCAGGTGGTGATCGCCGCCGGCGCGTGGGAACGTCCGCTGATCTTCGAGAACAACGACCTGCCGGGAGTGCTGCTGGCGAGCGGTGCGCAGCGACTGGTGCATCTGGAAGGCTGCCAGCTCGGCGGCGCGGCGGTAATCGTCACCGACAACGCACAGGGGTATCGAGCGGCGCGTCAACTGGCGGCGGCCGGCACACAGATCGCCGCGATCGTCGATCTGCGGGAGTCAGCGCCCGACAGTTTTGCGGGCGTGCCGACGCATCACGGCTGGACCGTCCACGCCGCACACGGCAAGGACTTCGTTGTCGACGCAGTCATTGCGTCGCTCGACGGCGACCAGCGGCACGTGATTCCGTGTCGCTGGATCATCGAGGCCGTCGGATTCACTCCGGCGAATTCACTGCTGTATCAGAACGGCTGCAAACTGGAGTACGACGCCTCGTACGATCATGCGGTCGTGAAGACTCATGCGGAGGGAATGCACTCGGCGGGCGCGGTCAACGGGTTGCAATCGTCGGACGCCGCCGCACTCGATGGACGCCGCGCCGGACTGGAAGCGGCCGCCGCACTCTCAACGGCCGAGGCCGACACGGCTTCCAAACTGGCGGACATCAAGAAGCAGTTGGCGACAACCAGCGCGCCGGTGTCCCCCTGCTCGCGGCACTACTGCAGCGCCTCCACCGAAAAGAAAAAGTTTGTCTGCCTCTGCGAGGACGTCACGGAGAAGGACATCTGCGATGCAATCGCCGAAGGCTACTCGAACATCGAGACGCTGAAGCGGTACTCGACGGTCAGCATGGGACCCTGCCAGGGGAAGATGTGCCAGAGCGCATCGATCGCGCTCTGCGCCCGGGAGAACGGGGTGTCCATCGTCGAGACCGGCGTCACCACGGCGCGGCCGCCCGAGCATCCGCTGCCGCTCGGCGTCCTCGCCGGGCGCACCCCCCACTTCTCCATCGTCCGTCGCACGCCGATGCACGCCTGGCACGAGCGCAACGGCGCCACGATGATGGATGCCGGCGCCTGGAAACGGCCGCAACTCTACATCTCGGTCGAACAGGAATACGACGCCGTCCGCAATCGGGCCGGACTCATCGATGTCTCCACGCTCGGCAAGCTGGAGCTGCGCGGTCGCGACGTCGTGAAGTTCCTGGAGTTCGTTTACCCCAACCGGTTTGAGAACCTGAAAGTCGGCCGTGTCCGCTACGGTGTGATCTGCGACGATGCGGGAATCATTCTCGACGACGGCACCATCAGCCGGCTGGGTGACGACCGGTATTTTCTGACGACAACGACCGGCAACGCCGAT
>JAEUIG010000203.1 GCA_016795125.1 Planctomycetaceae bacterium
TCGGCGACCTGCCGGCGAACGCGCCGGCCGAGCCGGACCCCGAACCGGAGCCGGCCGCCGGCGCGCTGGGCTGGGGATGGCTCGCGGGGTTCTGGCTGGGCGCGATGACGCTCGTCGCCGGCCTCTCGATGATGCTGTTCGGCCGCTTCGAGGAGGGGGGCGTCGTCACGGGGATCGGTGCGTTCACGGTCATCGTGATGGGACTGCAGGCACTGCGGCGCGGGAACCTGTTCTCGCGGCGTCACGAAGGACAGACGGTCATCTCGCGTCCACATCGCACGGCCGTGGCGCAACCCAGCGAGTCGCTGCTGCAGACGCTGACTGGCATGGAAGCACAACTGCGGCGCGCCGCGCAGGAGGAGGAATGGAATGTCGACTGGCAGGCGCACCGGCAGGCGTTGACGTCGATGACAGCCGCGCAAGACCAGCGACGGTATGCGCGCGGCGTCCAGAACGTAACGCGTGCCATCGACCTCCTGATGAGCGATCTGCCGCGGAGACGCGCCATTGCTGCCGCCGCAATGTCGGGCGCCGCCAACGGCCTCCGCTGAAGCCCCCGCGCAACTCCCAAGGAACGGGCATGCCGACCAACCAGGAGTGGCGCAATCCGCAGTCGAACCGCAGTTGCTCGATGGCGCGCCGTTCCGATCCGTACAACGAAATGACCCACAACGACACGACGGACACAATGTCGGGCTGTCGATTCCTGCTCTTGGTGTCCGTCGTGTCGTCGTGGTTTCTGGCCTTTGGACTTGTGGAGTTCACCATAGCGGGCGAGAACTGGCCGCAGTTTCGCGGCCCCAGCGGCCAGGGATTCGTCTCGTCGGACGTGCAATTGCCGGTGGAGTGGAGCGAATCGAAGAACGTCGTCTGGAAGCGCGAAATCACCGGGCTTGGGCATTCGTCACCTGTGGTCTGGGACGGCCAGATCTGGGTGACGACCGCCGCTGTGGACGGATCGGTGCTGGGGGCGGTCGGCCTTGATGCCGCCACCGGCGACGTGCTGCACGAGGTGTTCCTGTTCCGTCCGACGAAGGTCGACGGGATTCATCACGACAACAGCTACGCATCGCCCACGCCGGTCATCGAAGCAGGGCGGCTGTACTGCCACTACGGCCGTTACGGGACCGCCTGCGTCGATACGCGCACCGGCGACACGTTGTGGACGAACGACGAACTCGTCGTCGACCACCAGGGCGGCCCGGGGAGTTCTCCGGTTCCCTACGAAGACCTGATCATCATCAATTGCGACGGAGCGGAAGCGCAGTACACCGCGGCGCTGGAAAAGGAGTCCGGCCGCATTCGCTGGAAGCGATTGCGCAGCGCGCCGTATCGCGACGACCCCACGACGCACCGGGCGTTTTCGACGTCGCTGGTGATCGAAACGGAGGCGGGACCGCAGGTCATCAGCCCCGCCGCAGACCAGCTGCACGCTTACGATCCCCGGACCGGCGACGAACTGTGGCATGTCCGCTATACCGGCTTCTCCACTGTGCCTGCCCCGGCCTATGCGAACGGGCTGGTGGTGTTCTGCACCGGGTATTTCGAACCGCAGGTCTGGGGAGTGCGGACCGACGGTCGCGGCGACGTCACGGAAAGTCACGTCGCCTGGAAATTCCGCGGTGCAACGCCGGACACGCCGTCGCCGACGGTTCTTGATGGCAAGGTGTACCTGGTGTCCGACTCCGGCGTCGGCACCGTCCTGGACCTCGCCACCGGCGACAGCGTGACGAAGTTCCGGCTGGGCGGAAACTTCTCGGCGTCGCCACTAGTCGCCGGAAACCGGCTGTACTTTTGCGACGAAGAAGGGCGCACCAAGATTGTCGAAGCGTCGACCAAACCGCGCGTGATTGCCACAAATCGGCTCGACGGCAGCCTGAAGGCATCCCCCGCCGCCAGCGGACATGCAATAATTCTGCGGACGGATACGGCAGTGTACCGCATCGAAGACGGAACGGCGGCTGCCATCGTCGATCCGTAAGTGGGTGTTTCAGAAATCGTGCTCGTGGCTCATGCTGCCAGCATGAGCGTCTGTATTTCAGGCAGTTCGATCAGGCAGGCTGCCTGATCCACGGAGAGTCGAAGCCACCTTTAAGCCAGGAGGAACATGCATGACCGGCATCGGCCAGGTGGAGTTGTGTCGCGTCACAACGGCAGACGGACTGCTGCTGGATGGCGCCCTGCGGATTCCCGGCGGACCGCGCACGTCGCTGCCGGTTGACGCCTGCCTGCTGGTCCACGGCACCGGCAGCAACTTCACCGCCCCCGGCGTGCTCGAAGCCTTCGCGTCGCAGGCCGCAAGTTCCGGGATTGCCTCGCTCAGGATCAACACACGCGGTCACGACCTCATGGCCCGCATCCCCACCCAGCGCGGTTCCGTGCTGGGGGGCGCCGCTTACGAGAACATCGCCGACTGCCGACACGACCTGGGGGCGTGGATCGGCCTGCTGTCGGAGCGGGGCTATCGGCGAATCGTCGTGGTCGGCCACAGCATGGGGGGCGTGAAGGCGATTTACACCCTGTCGCGGCAGACGGCTGAGCACGTCGTCGGCCTTGTCGCCCTGTCGCCGCCGAGGTTCAACCACGCCCACTTCCAGAGGCACAAGCTGGCGGGACAGTTCCGCGAAGACTTTCGCCGGGCCGATGCGCTGGTCTCGCGCGGAGAAGGAGAGGTGCTGCTGCAGGTCCGCCAGCCGCTGACAATCGTGATGCCGGCATCCGGGTTCGTCGCGAAATACGGCCCGCACGACGAATACGACATCATGAAGCTGCTGCCGCACGTCCACTGCCCCACGCTGGTCGTGATCGGCACCGAATCGGCCAAAAACGTGCCGGCATTCGACGGACTCCGCGAGGAACTCGAGCGCATCGCCGCCAGCCGGACCGGCCTGAATGTCGTCGTCGTGGAGGGGGCCGACGTCAGCTATCAGGGGCATTTCGGGGCCCCGTTCGAGCACATGATCGACTGGCTCAGCCATCGCGGCTGAGACGGAGCGCGTCGCCGGCAATCGCCAGTGAGCAGGGAGAACAGCCCACTCCCGCGGGTCGCCTGGAGTCCGGCACGACCGGAATCCTCGGTACGACTGCTGCGATCCGCATGTGAAGCAACTTCAGCCCCGGGGATTTCCCCGCGCATTTTGCCACACCCGCCAGCGTGACCTAGGCTTCGACAGGTAGTGCGCGATTCTGTCCTGGCGATTGCGGGTTGCGATTGGAAATGATCATGCCCCCCCGAATCCTCGTCTGTGATGACGAGCCCCACATCACCTGTACTCTGGCCTTGCGACTGCGCAAAGCCGGCTTTGAGGTCGACGTCGCCGAGAACGGCGCGGTCGCGTGGGACCTGATCGAGCGTTCCGCGCCGGACCTGGTCATCAGCGACTGCCAGATGCCCGTCATGGACGGACTGGAGCTCTGCCGCAGAATCCGCAATGACTACCGCTTCGTGCAGATGCCGATCGTCCTGCTGACGGCGAAGGCGTACGAGCTGCCCACCAAGGTGCTCCAGCGCGAACTCGACATCTCTGCGGTCGTGAGCAAACCGTTCAGTCCGCGCGACATGCTGCAGCTCGTGCAGGTGCTGACTGGCAACGAGTCGTACGCAAACAATTGAGCGTCGCAGTGCAGAACTGAGCGCTGCCGCTGACTGTGCAACGCATCTCACACTGCGTTGTCGATCCCGAGCTGCCTCTCTGGCCGTCGAGGCTGCGGAGACGCGGGTTCCGCGTGCCGTCCTACGATCGCCTGCCGCAAGCATCTACCCAATAATGGGTTGCGCCGTGTCGGGGAACAGAATTCCCGAATTCAGGGAATTGCCGATTCCGTATTGCTCGCGCGCTTGACTTCGCAAGCCGGGCCGTCAGAATCTCCCCATTCTGCATATTGTGACGAGCAGCTGTGTGGAGGGGTCCCGCCGCTGCTCCTTGATGCCGGGATGGTCCGGCGTCGAGCCATTGGAGGCGTTTGACCGAAACACTGACCCCTTCTTTTGACGACCTGCGCCGTTCCGGTGCGTGCACCATCTGGGTGTTGGTCAATCCCCGGTAAACAGCATCGCGAGACCACAGTGCGCTCGCGCGGTCGTCTCACCCTGTTTCTCTGTGAAAGGAGTGCTATGTACGTCACCTCAGCTTTCGTGCTTGTTCTTGGAGGACTGTTCGCCGGTGCGACGACCGATTCCGCCGGTCAGACCTTCGACAGCTACACGAAGGCGTACCACGCGGCTGCTGAAGGCAAGCGGCCGATGCTGGTGATCCTCAATCCCCCCGCCGACCAGGTCGCCGCAGACAACGCAATCGACGTGGACAAGCTGCGCGAAGACCTCGACATCAGCAAGCTGCTCGACAGCTACGTTGTCGCGGAAATCGACACGGGGACCGACCACGGTCGGAAGGTGCACGAGCTGTTCGGCAGCACCCAGTTGCCGCGCGTCGTCGTCATCGACAACGAGCAGAAGAACCAGATCTATCGCACCAGCGACCACCTGGAGACCGTCAAGCTGAAGGAAGTCCTCGAGACTTACCAGGACGGAACCCCGACGGCGGTCAGCACGAACCTGAACTGGGCCCGCCAGTACGTGCAGCCGGGCAACTGCCCGAACTGCCGCCGTTACCAGCAGTACCAGCAGTATCAGTAGTCTGCATTGCCGGACGATTGTCCGTGAAAGACGACGGGATCAACCTGCCGGCCGTGCGTTGAGAGTCAGCGCACGGTCGGCCTGTTTTGCTGGGCTTAAGCCCGATTCCCACTTTGAATTTTAACACGGGGCGGCTACAACGAAGGGTCCCTGTTGATCCGTTTGCAGTCCGTTTCGCAAGCCATACCTGATCGCTCGGATGGCGAAAAGCAAGTCTTCCAAACTCGGCGCCGGTTCGCAGATTCGCGTGAATGACGGCGTGAAAATGCCCGAATTCCCGCAGGTGGACATCTCCGGCTGGACCGGGGCGGTCAGCGAGTCGCAGGGACGCGGCGCGGACATCAAGTACATCGTCGAGTGGGACGCGGCCACGCGCGGCCGCATGCCGGCCGAGTACGTGGCCCACTGCGAGCAGAATGGTCTCTACGCCGGCATGGCGTGTCTGCCTGGCAGCGACGTCTCGGCGCCGTCGGCGGAGTAAGCCGCGACGGATGTCTCCCGACCGGCCGGCCAGCATTCTCCCCATCGGCGGTCTTGCTGGCGGCGAATAGGCTGCTGGTGTCTGCGTTCGCAAACCAGGCGGGCCGCATTGAACACCGGGAGACAGCCATGATCGGTCGACGTGAATTCGGAATACTGGGAGTTTCCGCCCTGGCCACGACAGCATTCGGCAGTGCAGTTCGCGCAGCCGACGACGAGAGCCAGGGCTCCGAAGCAGGGCACGCACACGACGCCGCAATGGACGCCTGCGCGGAGGCGTGCTCCCGTTGTCAGCGTGCGTGCGATTCCTGCGCAACCCATTGCGCGTCACTGGTGAAAGCCGGCAAGGAGGACCATGCCGTCACACTGGCCACCTGTCTGGATTGCGCGGACTATTGCGCCGCTGCAAGCCGGTTGACGGCGCGCAAAGGGCCATTCGCGGGTCTGATCTGCGAATCGTGCGCGGTGGCGTGCGACCGGTGCGCCCAGGAATGCGAGAAGTTCCCCATGGACAAGCACATGGCGGCCTGCGCCGAAGAATGCCGCAAATGCGAGAAGGCGTGCAAATCCATGCTGCCGCACGTCGCCCATGCGGCCGGATGAACCGGGCCGCTCGCGAAGAGAGACATCCCGCATCAGCCGGATGTCCGCATTGCCCACGACAGGACTTGAACCTGTACGGGATTTAACTCCCACTAGGCCCTCAACCTAGCGCGTCTGCCAATTCCGCCACGTGGGCCGGCGTTCCAAGTGACCCGGCCTGCCTGGCGGGGGTTCGCCCCGCCGCTGTGCAGTGGAACTTGCGCCCCCCGGCGGCCGTCACTCGTGCGGGAAGTATACAGGATCGCGCGTCTCGTTCAACCAAGCGATTTTCAGTCGGCGAATGAGCGAAAGGGAACTGCTTGAGCCGCGGGCGATTCAAGGCAGGGGGACCGCGAAACAGCGCGAATCGACGCGAATAAGAATTGATGTCGCCGGTTCGCAATCTTCCATTCGCGCTGATTCGCGCTTGTTCGCGGTTCCTTAGATCCTTTTCGTGACGCAGACATGCTCACTCGGCCGGCGGCGCCAGGCGTTCCGAGTAGCGTTGGTACAGCCGGGTCTGCTTGCTTTCCGGGGCGAATGGCCGGCCCGCGATGAAGACACCCTTGATCTGCGTGGTCGGCTGCAATGGCGAACCGTCGGTGATGATGAGGTTGGCCCGCTTGCCGGGCGTGACAGATCCGAATTCCGCATCAATACCGAGCACGCGGGCGGCGTTGAGCGTCACGGCTTTGAGGGCCTC
>JAEUIG010000236.1 GCA_016795125.1 Planctomycetaceae bacterium
TCGCCGATCGCACCCTCGTGTTCATGCCGGCCCACCAGCTCGGCCGCCTCGCGGCCGACCATCATCCGGATCAGTTCATCGCTGTCGATGGCGGCGATCTTCCGCGTGTCCACGAGCTGCCCGTCGCGCAGGACTGTCACGCGATCGGCAATCTGAAAGACCTCTTCCAGGCGGTGGCTGACATACAGCACGCTGACACCCTCGCCGCGTAACCGACGCACGAGTTGCAGCAGGACTTGAGTTTCCCGCGATGACAGCGAGGCGGTCGGCTCATCCATGATCAGCAGCCGGCAGCGTCGCGAGAGTGCCCGGGCCATGGCGACCATCTGCCGCTGGGCGACGGGCAATTCGCCGACGGGCCGTGTCGCGTCGATCTGCTCGCCCACGCGGGCCAGCAGTTCGCCGGTCTGCCGCCGCATTGCGTCTCGATCCAACAGCAATCCGCCGCAGCGGCGAAGCTCGCGGCCCACGAACAGATTGTCGACGGTGTCCAGGTCGGGGAACACCGTCGATTCCTGGTGCACGACCGCCACACCCCTCGCTTCCATCGCCTGGACATTTCCCACCGGCAGCGAAAGGCCGTCGACCTGGACCGTGCCCGAATCCGGTATCGCGACGCCGGACAGAATCTTGATCAGCGTCGACTTTCCCGCGCCGTTCTCGCCGCACAGGGCATGGACTTCGCCTGCGCGGATCTCGAGACTCACGCCCGCCAGGGCTTGGACCCCGCCGTACGATTTGCACAGCTGCGTGACACGGAGGAAGGGATCAGCCACAGTTCGATCTCATTACGCGTAGCTGGTCGACTGCCCGATCCCCAGCGCGGCACGGCGCTCGCTGCGTTCTCGCGCCGCTTGCTCGACATAGCCGCTGCCCCGGAGCGCATCCAGCGGATCGTCGGGCAGGCCACGTTGCCGTCGCCACGCGACGATGGCGTCAGTCACATCCGTCATGAAGGCTCGCTGCAGCAGTCGTTCAGCCGCCACAATGTCCCCGTGTGATTGATACACGTCCAGCGCCGCGTGGTCCACCAGTGCCGCCTTGGCATACAGCTCCTGGGCGACCATCACCGTCTGGACCATCGCCTCCAGCTTGGGCTTCAGATTGTGCGATTGGTCGATCATGTAGGCGATCTCTGGGAAAATGCCCCCGTGATCGAACGCATAACTGTGGATCTCGTGGAAGATCCGAAACACCTGGTAAGGGTCGATCGAACCCAGCGTCAGATCGTCGTCCGCATAGCGGCGGTCGTTGAAGTGGAAGCCCCCCAGCATTTGCTCGTCGAGCAGCCAGGCCACGATCTGTTCGATGTTCTGGGCCAGGTAGTGATGGCCTGTATCGACGAGCACTTTGGCGTTGGGGCCGGCACTCTTGGCCAGCAGATAGGCCATTCCCCAGTCGGCGATGTCCGTCTGATAGAACGCCGGCTCAAAGGGCTTATATTCGACGAGCAGCAACTGGTCGGCGTCCAGGCGCTGCTGCACCTGCTGCAGGGCCTCCGTAAATCGCCGTTTGCGCGCCCGGGTGTTGTCCTGGCCCGGATAGTTGGTTCCATCGGCGAACCATAGCGAAATCAGACGGCTCCCGACCTGTTGAGCGAGTGCGATGCAGTCCACGCAATGCTGCACCGCGGCCTGCCGCACCGCCGCATCGGGATTGCCAAACGATCCCAGCTTGTACCGCTGGTCCTGAAAAACGTTCGGATTGATCGACCCGATCGCCACGTCGTACTGCGCGGCCCGCCGGACCACCTGGGTGGGGTCGCTCCCTTTGGGGAAATCCCACAGGACGTGCACAGCGACCGTCGGACAGCAGCCGGTCAGACGCTGCACCTGGCCCGCATCGGCCAGTTTGTCATCGAGGTCAATTGCCGCCGCCGGCTGATGGAACTTACCGAACCGCGTGCCCGTATCGGCGTAGCCCCAGGAGGGGGTTTCAATACGAAACTGGCTCAGAGCGACCAGGATTCGCTCCGCCTGGTCGTCGTCCGGTCGCCCGCTATGAATCGGCATGATGAATTGCTATCCCGCTTGTGCCCAACGGTTCGACTTTCGCCGATGATTGTAAGCGAAATCGAGACGCACCTGGCGTGTGGCGCGACAACTTAACGCAGACGACGCACGTCCGGCTGATTGACGCCGGTGGGCTTCAACTCCCGCGGCCGGTCGTTCTCCAGTCATCTCCAGAATGCAGCGGTGCTTCGGGGTCGTGCGCAATCAGTTCTGCTCAACTGGAACATCCGCGTCGGACACCGCGTCCGGCCATGCGTCAGCTCGGCATCCAGTTGGATCCGATGTTGAGCAGGCTTCCGATTGAATGACAGCTCCGACGCGGCATCGAACCGCGGCGCAGGCGCCTTCCGCTACAGCCAGGACGTCTCCGGTCGGACCACGTTCACGTTTGACGCCGACGGGAACCAGCAGCTGGTCCGGGAGCCCTCGGGGAACCGGACGACGTACAGCTGGGACTACGAGAACCGGATGACGCTGGC